>CAMUYW010000008.1 GCA_947165045.1 uncultured Fibrobacter sp.
GCCGTGCGTATTTGCGCCATCTGTTCAAGGAAAAAGAACCGCTTGGCTGGACGCTTGCTGCGATTCATAATTTGCATTTCTACATCCACTTGATGAAGTCCGTGAAAGCTCATATCGCAGATGATACTTTTGAAGAATGGGCTGATGAACAGATTCGCGTGTTGCAGGGAAATGCGGAATAAAAGGGCGAAAAAGCACAAATCTTTAAACAGTTTTGTGCTTTGAACAATGAAATGTGATGAATTAGGCAGGGCTTGCAGTTATTTGCCTACAAGGCCTTGATTTCTTCGATAGTAAATCCGGTTTGCTTAGAGATGATGTCTAAAGAAACACCATCATCGCGAAAACCCTTTGCCATAGCTTTTTTCTCTTCCAAAGCCTTGGCCTCGGCTTCCTTTCTTCCTTCTTCCTTGCTTTCGTGAAGATCAAATTCGTAAGTCATATACTTATTCCTTATGAAAGTATCGGTCTTGTAAAAGGACACCTGGTTGTTGATGGTTTCAGTTTCGCGAGAGTCCACATTGTTTGTCGCAAAGTACTTCATGTATGCCTTGACGACAGGATCTGTGAATTCCTCGTATTTTCTAAATATATAATAATTCTTGAAGGTGAGGTCATTCAATGTAATGTTGAAATCCTCCTTTGCCCTGTTCTCAAAATGGTAAACAGGGAATCCTCCGCCAAAAATGTCTACGGGGCATAGAAAGATAATATATTGTTCTCTGAGACTTGTGTAAAAATCTCCTTTGGAGAGGGCTACGCCGTCACCGATACTTTGGTAATACCGAGCCCTTTGCGGGAGTTCTTTGGTATCGACCATTTGCATCTCTAAATCAAAAGAACGGATGGTTTCTCCGTCTTCGTTTGTTTCTTTAGCAAATACATCATAACGGACTCCTTTATGTTCTGCATCGTAACTTAGAACTGCCTCCGGTATTGGTGTCTCAAGATGGTCAATTTTGATGCCTAGTAAATGCTCGATGAAGGGCTGCGCGATATGTTTGTTACTAAACACAAGGCCGAACATGATTGGGTCTGTGATGTCAAGTTCGTCAAAAGATTTTATGCTCATAAATTCTCCTTTAATTGTTTCTGGAGTTGTAATATATACGTGCAAATTTGGGAAAAGCCCTTGCTTGCAAATTTTGCAAACAACCGTTATCAATATGCTTCATTTTGCAAACTGTTGATAGCAAAGAAATTTGTAACAATGTATTGAATGAGTGCTCTTATTGTGGTGAGCGTGCTGAATTGCACCCACTTGACGTACACTCATGAAGTAGGAATATAGAGAGTATGAGTAAGCATATTGAAACACCGACTATCGGAGAAATTCTTAACGAAGAATTCTTTACTCCCATGGGCCTGTCTGCTTATAAGGTTGCTCAGGCAATCAATGTTCCTGTTTCAAGGATTCAGGATATCCTTCATGACCGTAGGCGAATTACGGTTGATACATCCTTAAGACTTGCCAAGCTCTTTGGCGTGTCCGATAACTATTTTATTTCTTTGCACGATGATATTGATATCCGTAACCTTAAAGTGGATTTGGCTGAAGAACTGGATAAAATCAAGACTTTTGTAGTGGTGTAATTTAGAATATTCCCTAGTTCTTCGGATTGAAATTTTAGATATGTATGCGATTAGTCTAGAAACTCAAATTCAATATTCTTTTGTTTTTTGAATTCCTCGATGACTTCATTCCATGACTCATGCAATGTTTTGGGGTTGTAAAGAACTATGCATGTAGTTTTGGGAAAAGCTTTAGCAAATTCCAAAACGCTTTCATTTAGAGGAAAAACTACTTCTTCTATATTAGGAAAAGTATGTAGTAAACATTTAAACTGTTTGATTATGAACTCTGGATTCCACAAAAAAATGTTGTTATATCGTATTCTGAATAGAATGCTTATTTGTTCGTCATCAAAAAAGCGGAACCAATCGAAAAGAATTTCTGTTTTTGTTGATTTCGTTAAACAGAAATTTTTATCTTCAATTTGTTTTTCAAAATTGGCAAACCATTTTAACTTGTTGTCTATTTCATTGCATTGAATGAAGTTTTTTTCATTAAGAAAGTATTTACAAAAGGGATCGTTTATAGCATTTTGCATTCCATATGCAAAAGAGCCCATAGTGTGTTTTGTAAAATGCTCAAAGCCTGGTAGAATATTTAAATAAATAGGCTTTTTGCATAAGAAGCTTGTTCCGCTTAATGAGTATTCGTCTCCATGCATTCTTTCGCTAACAAAAGATACTTCTTCTATTTGAGTGTAGTCAAATAAGAAAAAATCCTTTTTTTTATGATGTTCTTGCTTTATTCCGACAACCATATAAATTTTCTGCCCCTTTAATTTTAGGCAATCTCTTTTTCTTGAGACGATGTCGGCATAATCAATTTCTAGATTGTTTAAATAAGCGTATTCTCCTGGTATGTATTTTCGTTCATTAAGATTATGGTATTGAACATAGCAACATTTTTCAGAAGAATTTTCTTTACGAGGCCACATTCTGTCTGGACTTGGTGGACACATCATTCGATTGTATTCTGGTTGTATTTCTTCTATTTTGGCGTACTCATTTTCAGTTAGGCTTTCTCTGTCGCATTCCAAAAGAATTTCAAATTTGAAATTCCCATAGGTTCCAGGTTGTGAAATCTGTTGGCTCAGACCGTATTTACAGAATGCTCTGCGGAGCGGATTTTCCTCATCAATATTTTTGATTTTATCAAGTGATTGTGTATGCTGCTTCCAACGGTTGGATATGTTGATTGATTGGCCGATGTAGCTTTTGCCATTAACCAAGTTTGTGATTTTATAAATTCCGCAGATTGATTTCATAGATCTTAAATTACATTTTTATTTAGGAAATAAGGGAATCTTTTGCTATTTGCGTTAGGGATAGTGACCCCTTGGGGCGGAGACTTGCTTGCAAGGCTCCGTTGCAAGAGTGGCGCGGGTGCACTGGTTGTGCGCACGGGACGCCTTGCGATATAGCCCGACCCGTGCATGCACGGGGAACGCCCAAAGCGGAAAAGAGAATATTTAAAAAGGTTAATCGTTTTTCCCACCTTATAACAATAATTTCAACTTAAAAACACAAGTTCGGTTTTCTGATGGTGTGTCGGAATTTTCTACCTTTGGGCGCATGATCAGTATTACTAAGCTTTTGATGGATACCCCGAATTTTGGGGATTCTCTTCGTTATGAACCTCATGCTCACGCGGCGAAGAATGGCGTTGGTGCGGGGCGCGGTCCTGTGGTTGTGTGGAATTGCACGAAGACTTGTAATTTGAAGTGCGTTCACTGTTATGCACGTTCCGAGGCGATTAAGTATCAGAACGAACTTTCGCACGAAGAGGGAATCAAGCTTATTGATCAGCTGGCGGAATTTAATGTGCCGGTACTGTTGTTCAGCGGTGGCGAACCGCTTTTGCGTCCAGATTTTTTTGAGCTTGCGAATTATGCGGCTAGCAAGGGCATCCGTCCGACGATTTCGACGAACGGCACTTGCATTACGCCGGATGTGGCGCAGAAGCTCAAGGCGATGGGTGTGGGTTATGTGGGCATCAGTCTTGATGGTTGCGAAGAGACTCACGACAAGTTCCGCGGTAAGCCGGGTGCTTACCAGCTCGCGTTGCGCGGTATCCGCAATTGTGTGGCGACGGGCCAGAAGGTTGGCTTGCGCTTCACGATTACGCGTTACAACGTGCAGGACTTGAATGCGATTTTTGATTTGCTTGAAGCGGAAAATATTGACCGCGTGTGCTTCTATCACTTGGTGTATAGCGGTCGTGGTTCTGCGATGGTCGCGAACGACTTGAATCACGAAGAAAGCCGCAAGGCGATGGACCTCATCATTGACCGCACTTTGGATTTTAAGAAGCGCGGTGTGAACAAGGAAATTTTGACGGTTGACAACCACGCTGATGCTGTTTATCTGTACCAGCGCATGAAGCGTGAAGATCCGGCTCTTGCCGAGCATGTGCTTGAACTGATCCAACGCAATGGTGGTAACCGCAGTGGTATGGCGTTTGGCAATATCGATAGTGTTGGCAACGTGCATCCGGACCAGTTTACGCAATATATTACGCTGGGGAATGTTCGCGAACGTAGCTTTGGCGATATTTGGACGGACTTGTCGAACCCGATTATGGCGGGGCTCAAGGACCGCAAGCCGCTTTTGAAGGGACGTTGTCCGAAGTGTGCGTTCTTGAATTTGTGCAATGGCAATTTCCGCACGCGCGCCGAGGCGGTGACGGGCGACTTCTGGGCCGAAGATCCGGCTTGCTATTTGACGGATGAAGAAATTGGGTTGTAGTTAAAACATGACCCTGTTTGAACAGCAAATTCTCGATTTGATTCAGGATGCGTTCCCGCTGGTGGAACGTCCGTATAAAGTGCTTGCGGAAATGCTGAATGAGTTGGCGGCAAATGGTGATGGCTCGAATAACGCTGTCGAAAAGTGCGCAAGTTCTGTTTCGGAACAAGACGTTTTTGAGATTGTTGAACATTTGCGTTCGTCGGGCGTGATTCGCCGTATCGGTGGTGTTTACGATTCCAAAAAGCTTGGCTTTATTTCGAGGCTTTGCGCGGGTAAGGTTCCTGCGTCTTTGCTCGATTTCTCGGCGGAACCGCATGAGCAAACAGCGATGGAAAAGTTTGCTGCTGCTGTGAATGAAATCCCTGCGATTACGCATAATTACATCCGTAGTCACGAATACAATGTGTGGTTTACGGTTATAGCCGAGAATGAAGCTGCAATTCAGGCGATTGTCGATAAACTTTGTGCAATAACGGATTTGCGCGATGTGCATGTGATGTCTGCAACGCGGAAGTTTAAAATCAATACGGTGATGAAGGGCGGGGCTCGCGACAACAGCGAAGGTCGAAAGATGCGCCCAACGCAGATGGGCATGGCTGATGCTGCCGAACGTCATTCTGACAACCGTAGGTTGGAAGAATCCAGTGAATTCCGAAAATCAGTTGATGCTCTCTCTGTATCCGACAGAATCCGCATCCACACGGCTTGCGAAGACATTCCGCATTCGCTTGCGCCGTTTGCGGATTGGGGCGTTTCGTGCGACGAACTCCGCGAAGACCTTGCTTCAAAAAGGATGCGCCGTTTTGGGGCGATTCTCCGCCATCAGAACGCTGGCTTTGCGTTTAATGCAATGGTCTGCTTCGGTGTTCCTCCCGAGAATGTTGTGGCGGCAGGTTCACTTCTCTCTTTGAATCCGCATATTTCTCATTGCTATGAACGACCGTCTTTTGAAGGCTTTCCGTACAATGTATATGCGATGATGCATGCCAATTCTGCTGAGCAACTTGACCAATTCATTGCGGACTGCGTGAAATCCTTGAGCGCTCTTCAATCAACTCCTGTCAATTACGTTGTACTCCGTTCTGTACAAGAACTCAAGAAGACGAGCTTCAAATTCTTTGCTTGATTTTTAGAATCTATAGCCTAAACCCGCATATACGATTCCTCGTTGGCCGAACGAAAGTAAACCAAGAGTAAGCGGGAACGTTTTCCCAATTTCTAGCCCCAAAAAGGTGAGGTGGAACATGGGAATCGCGCCATTATCCATGATGGATATGCCCGCATCCAATTCGACAAATGGATTTACAAAGCCACCGTAATTAAGATTCAACTTAATCTTAGGCATAATTGTATATACGGACCAATCCTCAATGGCGTGAGCATAGTTAAAGACAAATCCTGATTCAAAAACTTCGTTAAACTTGTAGCCGTAATCGAGAGAAAAAGCGCCTGGTATGGAATTGGATAGATCTCCATTTCCTAAAGTAAAAATACCTACGGCTGCAGATGCTCCTGCTGCAGCAAAATCCGTAATTGCGATAATTCCGTATGTAACTGAAATGCTGTGTTGCTTGGATGTGTTTTTCTTTTCGCTTATTTTGGCCACATTCACATCTGTTTTGGCTGTTTTTATTTCGCTAGTTTTGTTTGTTGAATCCGCTTGGATACCTTCGCCTGCCTGCGCATTTTCGGCATACGAATCCATGTCCCATGCGTTTGCGTGTGCCGCAAAAAATAACGAAATAACAGCGCTGAAGAAAAATCTTTTTATCATGCTCTTGAAACCCTAGCTAAGTTAATTGGTGCCTATAATTTATATATAATATTTTTTTGAAAGAAAAAGCATTTTTTCAATTAAGAAAGCGCTTGTGTCGAGGTGAAATCCCCTATATTGCGTGTGGTGGAGTGTAATTTTTCTATCTTTACACCATGCGCAAGATTTACATGGCAGGAATGAGCCACAAGGTGGCTGAAATCGCAATCCGCGAAAAGTTTTACATCCCGATGGACGTCAAGACCGAGGCGTTGAGTCAATCTCCGTTTGACGAACTTTTGATTCTTGCCACTTGTAACCGTACCGAGATTTATGTCGCGAGTGACCGCGATTTGGATACTGCCGAATTGGTTCGCTATGTTTGCGGCCTTGCTCACCAGAGTTATGATGATTTTGCAAAGTTCTTCTACACGAAGGCGGGCGAGGACGTGGTTCATCACGTGATGAACGTGTGTGCTGGGCTTGATTCCGTGGCGATGGGCGAAGATCAGATTTTGCACCAAATTGATCGTGCTTACGAAACGGCGCACCAGCTCAAGGCGACGGGCAATAGCTTGAATAAACTTTTTCAGAGCGCCATCCATACGACAAAGCGCATCAAGACTGAAACGAATTTGAGCAAACTCAGTTGCAACATCCCTTTTTTGGCGATGAAACAGGTGCAAAAGACTTTTGATGATTTGGAAAACCGCACGGTTTATATTGTCGGTCTTGGCGAGATGGGTTCGCTCATGCTCAAGTACGTACAAGAGAATACGACAAAGATTTTTGCGAGCAGCAAGACTTTTGCCAATGCAGAAAAGTTTGGTGATGTGTTGACTCCGGTCCGCTTTGAAGACCGCTACAGCGTTGTGGGCAAGAGCGATGTGCTGATTCTTTGCAGCGCAAGCCAGGAACCGATTATTACGAAGGACGAATTCGAAAAGGCAATTCAGGTCGCGGACGCTTCGTGTCATTCTGAACTGCGCGAAGGATCCTGTTACACTCGTCATTTAGTGGTAGACCTTGCAAACCCGCGCAATGCGGAATCTTCGATTGGCGATTTGCCTGGCGTGCAATATGTTTGCGTCGATGACTTGGAACAAATTGTGTCTGAAAATCGTCGCTTGCGCATGATTGAACTCGAAGCTGCGCAAATGATTTTGCAAGAAGGCATCGAAGAATTTATGCAGTGGTATCGCATGGATGATATCGCGAAAGACATTCGTGTTTTTGCAGAAAAAATGGTTGTGACTGCGAATGAAGAATCTGAAAAATTGTTGCGTTCGCTGCCTGATGTGTCTGATGCCGATAAAAAGCGGATCCAAATGATGTACGAGCGTTTTGCGAAGAAAATGGCTAATGATTACTTATATAAAGTAAAAGACTCGAATTCGGCGGATGATACGAAAATTTATTTGAAGTGCCTTCGTGAATGTAATTAAGGGTGGATGATGAAACTTCGTGTAGCGACTCGAAAAAGTGCTTTGGCTTTGGCCCAGACGACGATGGCCGTGGATGCTATTGTCGCTGCTAATTCTGTTATTGGGAATGCCGCCGATTCTAATAATGCCCGCGATTCTCTGACTTATGAACTTGTTTCAATGACTACCGAAGGCGACCGCCGTTTGGACAAGTCGCTGGCGAGTTTTGGCGGCAAGGGCGTTTTCATCAAGGAACTCGAAATTGCGTTGCTCGAAGGTCGTGCTGATATTGCGATTCACAGCCTTAAGGACATGCCTGCCGAAGTTCTGCCGCAGTTCAAGCTTGCCGCAGTCTTGAAGCGCGAAGATCCTCGTGATGCTTTCCTTTCGCGCAGTGGTGCTGCAGGTGTTCGCTTTATGGACTTACCGGCTGGCGCTCGCGTGGGCACGGGTAGCATTCGCCGTATCGTTCAACTGAAAGCGCTTCGTCCGGATATTGAATATGTTCCGATTCGCGGAAACATCCAGACGCGCATCAGTAAACTTGCGGAACTCGATGGAGTTGTGCTTGCTGCCGCAGGTCTCAAACGCATGGGCTTGGCAGATCAAGTAACAGAATACTTTAGCACTGAACAGGTGCTCCCCGCTAGCGGCCAAGGCATTTTGGCGATTGAAACTTTGTCGGATAAGGTCGCTGAGCCGAGCCGAAGCGAACTCGCGCAAATTCTCGCGCAAGCCAATCACGTTGAAACGTTCTGCGTAGCTTCCGCTGAAATGGCGTATTTGAAGGCGCTCAATGCAGGCTGCCAATTCCCGGTAGCAAGCTTCGCGGAATTTGTTGGCGAGGATGGTGCAATTGCCCAAACATTGAAAATCCGTGGTATTTACTGGGATGAAAAATTTAGTCGTTTGCTCCGCGCGGAATGTGTTGGTGCAATTGATTTAAACGCGCCGGATTGCGTACAGCAATCGAAAAACTTGGGCGTAGCGTTGGCCCAAGAAATCCTGAAGCAACTATAAAAAATAGCCCGCGCATTTTGAATGTGCGGGTTTCATTTAGTGTAGTTAAGCCTTTTCGTCATTGCGAGTCGCGGAGCGACGTGGCTATCTATACGTTATTTCTTTTCTTGCTTCGACACAACGGGCTTGATTCGTTTGCCGCAAAGTGTTACGATAATTCCTGCCTGTGCGAACATGTAGTAAGCTGTGTCGCGGTTGTTGTTCAACGTAGATTTCGGATCATAATCGTCCTTGGTCACGAAAACTTCGGCAACACCTGAAAGGCTGATGTCCAAAGAGCAGCGTTCGCACGGGAATCCAATCACGTAGAGCTTGGAACCTGGAGGAACCTTACCGCGAGCATAGTGGAGTGCGTTGATTTCGGCGTGGACCATGAACGGATACTTGTTTGCCTCGAATTCGTGGTGGCTCAAAAGCTCGCCCGAGTCGGCGTCTAGTAAATCGTAAGCGAGGAGTTGCTTTTCGCGCGTGTACGGAACGGTTTCGTCGTCAAATCCGGCGGGAGCGCCGTTGTAACCCGTGCTGATAACGCGCCCGTCGGCGCTCACAAGAACGGCCCCCATTTGGGTGTTTTGGTCTTTGGAAAGGCGTGCCTGGGCACACATCATCTGCGTATAGACTTCGTCGCGAAGCTTTGCTCTAGAACTATTCATGCTAAAAAATATAGGCAAAAATTTAATGGCGAAGTTTTTCTAAATTTGGTTTCGATGGAAAATTCGAATCATTTTGGCAAAGTTTATTTGATTGGCGCGGGCCCTGGCGATCCTGGGCTTTTAACCGTGCGCGGAAAGACGATTCTTGAAAAAGCCGATGTTGTGGTTTACGATCGTTTGGTTTCACCGGGCGTGCTCTCGTTATGTAATCCGAAAGCAAAGATGGTGGATGTGGGCAAAATGCCGACGCACCACAAGGTGAAACAGTCCGAAATTAATAAACTCCTGGTAAAATTTGCCATTGAAATGCCGGGCGCGACAATTGCACGTTTGAAAGGCGGTGACCCGTTTGTGTTTGGTCGTGGCGGTGAAGAGGCGTTGGAACTTGTGGCCGCAGGCGTTGAATTTGAAGTGGTACCAGGCGTGACTTCTGCAATCGCTGTGCCTGCGTATGCGGGCATCCCTGTGAGCCATCGTGGAATCGCGACAAGTTTCCATATCATCACCGGGCATGAACGCGAAGATAAAGTTGATTCCGGAAATGTCATCCCCGCGCAGGTGGGGATCTCCTTGGACTTCGAAACGCTCGCGCGTTGTCCTGGTACGCTCGTCTTCTTGATGGGCATCGGCAATATGAACTTTATCGCTCGTCGCTTGATGGAATGTGGCAAGGATCCGAATACTCCGCTTGCGTTTATCGAAAAAGGCACGACTCCGTTCCAGCGTACCGTTATGGCAACGCTCGACACGGCAGGGAAAACGATTGCCCGCGAAAATGTGACGGCTCCGGCCATTACGATTATGGGCGGCGTCGTTGAACTCGGCAAGTCGCTTGCTTGGCGTAAGAATTTGCCGCTTTCGGGCAAGCGCTTGGTTGTAACACGTGCTGCAAAACAGGCAAGCGGAATAAGTGCTCGCCTTACCGCTCTCGGAGCCGAAGTTATCGAAACTCCGATGATCGAAACACGGGATGTTTTCCCTTGTTGTCATGCCGGACTCCGTTCCGGCATCTCCAATTCTTCTGAAAATAAGGTTGCTGAGCCTGTCGAATTCGAAGACCTCAAAAATTTTGACATTCTTGCTTTCACGAGTACGAACGGTGTTGAATCTTTCTTTACGCAGTTGCTCGCTTCGGGTAATGACATTCGCATTCTAGCTGGCAAGAAAATTGCAAGTGTCGGAAAAATCACCGAAAAGAAGTTGCTTGAATACGGCATCCGTTGCGATTACGTTCCCGAAGACCACACCGGTGAAGGACTAGGTTTGTTGTTGCGCGAAGTGGTTGACGACGAATCTCGTATTCTTCTTTTGCAAGGCAATCTTGCAGACGATACTTTGCTCAAATTCTTACCGAAAGCAACACGTTGGATCGTTTACGAAACACTGCCGATTGCTGAACTCCCGGATTGGAAACGTGAAGCTATTGCCTCTGCTGATGCAGTCGTCTTCGCCAGTTCTAGCGCTGTCGAGAATTTTAGCAGTATTGTTTCCACACATTCCGAAAACGCCTCTCGTCTTTCATTCTGCATAGGTCGCATGACTGAAGCTTCCGCGAAAAAGCATGGCTTTGAAACCATCACCTCTGATGAAACAACGATGGATTCGCTCGTCAAAAAAATCGTGGAATATTACACGATGGGGGAGAATGCTTAATGAAAGCCATTCTTATTATCGCTCACCATTGCATTTTGCCGGGTGCATTTAAAGGCTTCGAAAATATTCTCGATCGCCTGCATCATGATATTCCGGGAACGCGCGTCGCGAGCACAAGCCTTTTAGATTTAGAAAATGACTTGCGAACCATCTTGCGCGAAGATGTGGAATCGGTGACGCTTTTGCCGTATCTTTTGCTGAACGGTCAGCACACCAAGAATGATGTGCCAAAAGTTGTCGCTCGTTTGCAGACCGAATTTCCGCAAATTCCTATTACACTTTTGCCGTGTCTTGGCGATTGGAAAGAATTTGCAAATATGGTGGTGCAGGGTTTACGTTGTGCTCAAGATTCCATGGCGAAAAATCATGAAGCGCCGAGTTTTTTGCTTAAACCTCCTTCGGCACGATCCCAAACGTCAAATCTCTTTTCTATTGAACTCAATCTCGAAGGCCGCAACGTGCTTGTGGTTGGCGGTGGTTCTATCGCCCTCCGTAAAGTCAAAACGCTTTTGCCAACAGGTGCTCGCATTACCGTAGTTGCGCCGCAGATTTTGTCTGAATTTAAGACGCTTGCCGAAGTGGAACCGCAGCTTTCGCTTAAAGAACGCGAATACGAAACGCTCGATTTATGCGGAGTCTTTATGGTGTTCATTTGCACGGACAAGCCTGCGGTCAATGCTCTTGTCAATAATGATGCCCATGCTCGCCGCATCTTGGTGAACAATGCTTGCGATTATCGCAGTGGCGATTTTATTGTGCCTGCCCGAATGAATTTTGGCGAAAATATCGCAGTGACCGTCTCGACGCAAGGATATGCTCCATCGCTCGCCAAGCAACTTAAGCATAAAATCCAAACGGAATGGGGCGAAAGTTTGGAAAAAATGGAACAAGATTTTAAAAGTAAATAAAAATTTATTTGCAATCTGTACTTTTTTATTTGTGATATTTTGTACTTATATATACAAATTTATAAATAAGGAGTATATATGAATAAAGTTATGATTATAGCCGCTTTCGGCGCTGTAGTATCACTTACTGCTTGTGGTGATGATTCTTCTTCTAATGCGGGTGGCTCGGGAAATACAACGCAGCTTGATGGCAAGAGTGTTGTTTCTTGCGATAAGGTGCAGACTATTGCTGGCATGCAGCAACATTACTGCTATGCTATTGCTGCGGACGATGCTGCCGTGGAAACGTTCAAGGCAAAGTGCGCTCCGATAAGCAATTTGGATAAGACTGTTTATACAGTTGGCACTGGTTGCGCTCCGGCCAAGCTTGCTTGTAATGTGCAAAACCAAGTTGAATATTTCTATGACGAAGCTGCTGCTCATTTCTCTTGCACAGAAATGAATCCTGACGCTCTTTAATTCTAACTAAAATATCCTTCTTCATTCAAAAAATCTGGTCTCTGTGGCCAGATTTCTTACGTATAGGGGTGGCGGCTTCCATTATTTTCTATAATTTGAAATATAAAAGCTGTGAATCCTATCGTGCACGCTTCACGCATTCTAGGATGACATTGCTAGTAACTAAAAACTATTAACTAGTAATTAACTATTATGATTATCCGTCCTCGTCGCTTACGTAAAAATGAAGTTATCCGCAATATGATTGCGGAAACTGCCGTGAATCCCGATTCTCTCGTTTACCCGATGTTCGTGGTAGAAGGGGAGGGCATTAAAGAAGAAATCGCTTCGATGCCGAACCAGTTCCGTTTTTCGATTGATGAAATTTTGAAGGAACTTGAAAGTTGCGTTGCTATTGGCGTAAAGTCGATTCTTTTGTTCGGAATTCCGAATCACAAGGATGAAATCGCAAGCAGTGCGTACGATAAAAATGGCATCGTGCAACGTGCTGTGCGTGCAATCAAGTCGAAGTTCCCTGCATTGTATGTGATTACAGATGTGTGCCTTTGCGAATACATGAGCCACGGTCATTGCGGAATCATTAAAGATGGTGATGTGGATAACGATCCGTCGCTTGAATTGTTGGCGAAGACATCGCTTTCGCATGCCGAGGCTGGTGCGGACATGGTTGCTCCGAGCGATATGATGGATGGTCGTGTGGCTGCAATTCGTGAAATGCTTGATGCAAATGGTTTCTCGAACACGCCGATTATGGCTTACAGCGCTAAGTTTGCTAGTGCATTCTACGGTCCGTTCCGCGATGCTGCTGATTCTGCGCCGCATTTTGGAAACCGCAAGTCTTATCAGATGGATGTGCGCAATGGTCGCGAAGCCTTGCACGAAGTGGAACTCGATTTGGAAGAAGGTGCCGATATCGTGATGGTCAAGCCGGGGCTTGCATTCCTCGATGTGCTGCGCCAGACTGCTGAAATCAGCAATGTGCCGGTCGCTGTGTACAACGTTAGCGGTGAATATTCCATGGTGAAGGCTGCTGCAAAGATGGGCTGGATTGATGAAAATGCAATAATCCGCGAGAACTTGATTGCGTTCAAACGCGCTGGTGCCGACATTATCATCACGTATCACGCTAAGGAAGTTTTGGAAAAAGGTCTGGTGTAAACATGGATTCACAAGAGGTTAAAGTGAGAGCGTTTGTTAAATTCTTAAAAGGGCTTGGTGTTGAAAATCCTGTTCTGCAAAATGTTATAGAAATTGCAACTGTTGTTGTTGCGATTATCATCATTTTGGCGATTGTCAAGGTTATTCTGAACTTTGCGATTAAGAAAGGCGCTGATGCATCCGTAAAGCCGTTACTTTATTCGCTCTTTTCGTATGCGTTGTACATTTGCGGCTTGCTCATGATTCTGCACATTCTCGGCGTGAATACAGCTGGGATTGTGACTGTGGTTGGTGCCGCTTCTCTTGCGATTGGCCTTGCTTTGAAGGACACGCTGGGCAACATCGCGTCTGGTATTCTTTTACTTTTCCTCCATCCGTTCCGCGCTTCGGATTATATCGAATGCGGTTCTTTGAAAGGTAAAATTGTGGGCGTGGGGCTTTTCAATACAAAGCTTGTTTCGCTTGATGGGCTTTATATTTCTGCGCCGAACAGCATGCTGTGGGGTGCGCCGATTGTGAACTTTAGCCGCAATCCGACTCGCCGTTTGGATTTGGCTTTTGGTATTGATTACGCCGATTCCGCTGAAAAAGCAATGGCCGAAATGAAGGCGCTTGTGGATGCAGACCCGGATGTATTGAAAAAGCCGGAAGCTTCGTTTTACGTGTCTTCTCTGGACGATAGCGCGGTTTGCGTGAACATGCGCGTTTGGGTCAAGACCGCAAAATATTGGGATATGCGTTGCAAGTACATGAAGGCTGTCAAGGAACGCTTTGATGAAGTTGGAATTTCGATCCCGTTCCCGCAGCGTGTCGTGCATATCGTGAAGGAGTAGAGATGTGTCATCCTGAGCGGAAGGCGAAGCCTGTAGTCGAAGGATCCATGTTTAAGGATTTTATATGAATCATCAGTTAAGTGAAAAACTTTTTGCAGAAGCAAAGATGTTGATGCCGGGTGGCGTGAATAGCCCTGTTCGTGCTTATGGTAACGTGGGTGCGACTCCTCCGTTCATTGCCCGTGCGAAAGGCAGTCACATCTACGATGTGGATGGCAACGATTACATCGATTACGTGGGCAGCTGGGGCCCGATGCTTCTTGGTCATGCTCATGATGCTGTGATTAACGCTGTTGCCGAAACTGCTAAGAATGGCCTTAGCTTTGGTGCTCCGTGCGGTCTCGAATCGGAACTTGCAAAGCTCGTGATGAGTCTTGTGCCGAGCGTCGAGATGATTCGCATGGTGAACAGCGGTACCGAAGCGACGATGAGTGCAATCCGTGCGGCTCGCGGTTTTACCGGTCGCGATAAGATTGTGAAATTCGAAGGCTGCTACCACGGTCATAGTGATAGCTTGCTTATCAAGGCGGGCTCGGGAATGCTCACGACGGGCAAGCCGAGCAGTAAGGGCGTTCCGGCGGATCTGGCAAAGTACACGCTCACACTCCAGTACAACGATGTGGCTGGTGTGAAGGAACTCTTCGATAAAATCGGTGACGAAATTGCAGGCGTGATTGTAGAACCTGTAGCGGGCAACATGGGCGTTGTGCCTGCAAAACCTGAATTCTTGCAGACGCTTTCCGAAGAAACGAAAAAGCATGGCGCTTTGCTGATTGTGGACGAAGTCATGACGGGTTTCCGCGTGGGCATCCATTGCGCTCAGGGCTTGTATGGCATTAAGCCGGACTTGACAACGTTCGGTAAGATTATCGGCGGTGGCATGCCGGTGGGTGCTTACGGCGGTCGTTTGGATGTAATGCAGCAGATTGCTCCGCTTGGTGGAATTTATCAGGCCGGTACGCTTTCGGGCAATCCGGTTGCTATGGCGGCAGGTCTTGCAACGATGCGTGAACTTAACGCTCATCCGGAATACTATGTGCATGCCGAGGCTATGACAAAGCGTTTGCTCGCGGGCCTCAAGGAAGCAGCCGCTGCGGCGGGTGGCGCCATTTCCACGAATCAAGTGGGCTCGATGGGCTGTATCTTCTTCACCGAAGGTCCCGTCACATGCTTTGCCGATGTGCAAAAGTCCGACTTGGAACTCTTCCGTCGCTATTTCCTCGGGATGCTCGACGAAGGCATTTACCTTGCGCCAAGCCAATTCGAGGCGATTTTCGTAAGCGCCGCACACACCGACGAGGATATCGACAGAACGATTGAAGCTGCCCGCAAAGTGTTCAAAACGTTGTAATAATCGTCATTCCCGCGCAGGCGGGAATCTATTAAGATTTCATGCGACTCTCGCAAAACGCGAATCTCGCAAAAGCGCATTAACACATAAAAGCCTCGCAACCGCGAGGCTTTTTGCTTGTTTCCTTTAGGCTTGTCACCCAAAGCCTGTCACCCCGGCCATTGTGCCGGGGCCTCCTTTTTACTTTTCTTCGGTCTTGCTTTCTGCGTTCTCGGCTGTATTTTCTGCAGCGGCATTCTCCGCATCCGCAGCAGTTGTCCCTGCTTCGGCATCCTTATCGCGAATGGTTGCACGGCGAATCTTACCGCTGATTGTCTTCGGCAGTTCCGTCACAAAGTCGATAATGCGCGGGCTCTTGTAGCTTGCCGCAATGTTCTTCGCAAAGAGCTGGATTTCCTTCGCGAGTTCCTTAGATGCTTCGTAGCCCTTTTGCAAGACGACTGTCGCCTTCACAGCCTGACCGCGAGACTTGTCCTCGACACCCGTCACAGCCACTTCCAAAACGGCTGGGTGCTTGTGCAGAACCTCTTCCACTTCGAATGGGCTAATGCGGTAGCCAGAACTCTTGATAAGGTCATCGGTGCGGCCCACAAACCAGAAGAATCCATCCTTGTCGCGAGTTGCCGTATCGCCAGTGTGATACACGCCGCCCTCGAACACTTTTTCGGTGCGTTCCGGGTCTCTGTAGTAACCGCCAAACATGCCGAACGGTTTGCCCTGGTCAATCTTGATAATCAGTTCCCCGACTTCATCGACTTCGCAAGGCTTGCCTTCGGCGTTCACGATTTCCATGCGGTAGCCGGGGGAGGGCTTGCCCATAGAGCCGGGGCGCGGTTCGTCAAATCCGAAATTGCCTGTCGTGAGTGTGAGTTCGGTCTGACCGTAGCCTTCCTGCATGCGGATGCCCGTCTGCTGGTAGAACTTTTCGTAGATGTCCAAGTTCAGCGCTTCGCCTGCGGTCGTGCAATACTTGAGGCTTGATAAATCGTACTTGCTAATCCCGTGTTGCAAAATGTAGCGGTACACCGTCGGTGGCGCACAGAACGTTGTCACCTTGTATTCCGCCATCTTTTCGAGCAATTTGCCCGGAATGAACACTGTCATGTCGTAAGTGAATACGGCACTACCGGCAATCCATTGCCCATAAATCTTGCCCCAGAGAGCTTTTGCCCAACCCGTTTCTGCTACAGTCAGGTGGCGGCCCCCGTCAATCACGTGCTGCCAATATTTGGCAGTAACAATATGGCCAAGCGGGTACGTGTAAGTATGCGCCACCATCTTCGGGTTCGAACTCGTGCCGCTCGTAAAATACACAATCATGATATCATCATTGTGAGTCGCGGCATCTCCTGTCGGGCGTTCAAATGTTGCCGGGAAAAGTTCGTAGTCATCGTAAAAGCTAATCCAGTTCTGGCGTGCCGTTTGGCCCACAGTCACGAGCTTTTCGACAGACTCGCATTTGGTTTTTGCCTTGTCGACTTCCTTTTGCAAAGCCGGATCGTCGTACGTCACCACCATCTTGATTTCGGCCGCTTTAAAGCGGTATTCCAAATCTTCGGCAGCAAGCATGTTCGTTGCCGGGATGGCGATGGCACCAATGCGGTGCAAGGCAAGCAAAAAGAACCAGAATTCGTAACGACGGCGCAAAATAAGCATCACGCGGTCGCCCTTCTTGATTCCTTGTTCTACGAGAAAATTCGCTGTGCGCTGGGAGGCAAGCGACAAATCCTTGAACGTAAAAATATGGTCTTCGTCATTGTCGTCGCACCACACGAGAGCTTCGCGCTTCGGCTCGTTTTTGGCGTATTCATCGACTACATCGTAAGCGAAGTTAAAATCGTTCGGAATCGTTATCTTAAAATTCTTATACAGGTCTTCGTAAGACTTGTAATCAATCTTAGATAAAAATTTATTCAAAATCATAATGGTGCTCGGTATTACAGATCCTTGTACATGATTTTTTCACGCATCGAGGAGATGTAGCGAACCATGTTCAAAATGCGCTTTTCGCCAATCGTTCTAAAGTCCTTGTCGTGGAAAACCAAACGATGGACCCCGCCCGGCAAAAGCATCTTGAGGCAAGCGTAAGTCTGCGCAATCCCGAGAAGCGGCGTTGGCAAAATCGAGAAACTGAGCGTGCTCGAACGTGTCTTCTTGATGTTGCCCTTTACCTTCTGGTAAATGCCGTGGAAATCTTCGTAGTAGTCAAAAATCGAAAGCGCCTGTTCCTTGAGGTACTTGTTCCCGAACCAAATCGGCGGAATAAAACCGGACGGCTTGCCCGTGCCATGAGCCTTCCACAACGCAAGACTGCGCTTGAGAAGAGCCTGCGTAAAACGCTCGTCGATGCCTGCGAATTCTGCTTCGTTGTTCGAAATCAAAAGGGCGAGCTTGCCCGAAATGCTACGCTTCAACGACAAGTCGGCACGGTGACGAGCGCCATGGAGCATAATCTCGTAACCCTCTTTCACGAACTTTTCGAGTTCTTCACGGAACTGCTCGGCCTCGGATTCCGGAGCCGCACCAAACGCAGGAATCACCGCGATACTGATGGGGGAGCCCGCCGCCTCGGCAAGCTTACGAATCTGGACCGATGCCTTCTTGAAATTGTTTACGCTAAAACTGTGATAGCAAAGGATGAATTTTTTCTTCTTCTGAAAAGTCGCTTCGGCAGCCTGGATGTCGGCAATATCCTTGTTCTGTTCCATAATTTACTCCTGTTCCTTGGAGTTGGTGGAAACTTCTTCTTCCAACTTTTGGTTGATAAAAAGGTGGTAAACGAAAAACAGCACTGCACTGCAGATTGAAAACTTCAACCACGATTTAACAAGCTTTTCGAACATACGACGCTCCTTTGCGGTATAGTCCCGGTCTGGCACAACTGCCGACAAACGGGAACATGCTCAATGGAAAGATATAAATTTTTGCCCGCAAATGCGGCCGACCCGCGCTTTTTCTATGAATATGGAGGGGGAGGGCTCCCCCTAATTGCAGCCTTGCCCCCCACAATGCGTCATCCTCGACAGAGCGAAGCGATGGAGGGGATCCATACATTTTATCCCAGCACTTGTTTTGCCAAGGGGCAAGTCTTTCATTACCCCCTCTGCGGGCTTCAGTCGCCAGCCCGCAACGCCTGGCTCTTCGGACAGTAATTATATTATTCACATGAAATCTTTAGCCATTCCTATATTGTGTTTTTCTTTGCTGACTACGAATACGTTTGCAGTATCGCTTACCCCACCTCAGGTTTATGCTGTTAAAGAGGACAGGTCTATGGCATCGAATGTGGATACTTCCGAAACATCTACTTCAACAAAAATTTTAATCACCACATTATCAGCTGGAATTACTTTTTCTGGACTTATGTTCCTTCTTATAGGAAGTACGCAACTCGGAAACGAAAATTATAATCAATCAGACGCAAAAAGATCGGTTGGTGTAGGTGCCGGAATGACTGTTCTAGGAACATTCGGCATTATCGGAACTTGGACTTTCTAAAAAGCTCATCATTGAATGGGAACCTGACAAATAACAAACTTCCACAGAGTCAACGATTGTTGACAAAATAACGAAATTTGATAACGGTTGTTTGCAAAATTTTCAGTTTTTGTTTTTCTCGAATTCAATTTGTTTAAATTCGACTTCCATAGAACAAATGGAGGTTAAAATGACAAATAGACATTCGCATGATTCTTACGTTAGGTCTGTTCTTAAAGATCCTGTTCGCACAGCGGAACTCTTACGACTTGCAGCAAGGAAAAACAACAATCTTGCTCAATTTCTTGAAACTGTAAAACTTGATACGCTTCAAGAAATTTCTAAAGCATTTAGCGATACTATTTCTCATGGAAATGGTGACTTGGCTTTTACCGTAAAGATTGCTAGTGATGACCCCAAACAGGCCGAACTTCTCGTTGGAATTATCGAGGAACATAAGAGCTATCCCGATTCTGGGCTCATTCCTCAATTGGTCAAATATTGGTTTCAGATTATGGTTAGGAATCAGAAGAATATCCCGACTGTCGCGATTGTTCTTTATAATGGTAAGGATTCATGGCGCGTTGAACGTGAAACGATGTTCCCGAATTACCCTGAATACTATCATAAAATTGGTTTGCCATTCTTGCTTGAGGTTATAGATGTTAGGGATATTTTCAATGACGAAGAGATTCCTCAAATCTCGCCAAAAATTGCGCTCGCGTTGGTTGCCTTAAAGTATGTTTTTACAGGAGAGAATCTGAAAATGCATCTTAAAGCTGCTATGGCAGGGCTTAAATCTCTCCCTCGCGAGGAAGCTGAGGATTTTTTGTCGCAAACTTTTATATATTTAAAGCAGTGGTTTAAGGACAACGCCAAGGAGCAATTCAGAATGGATTTTAAGAAATGCAGTGAAGTTTATGGCTACAAGTCCATTGCCGAAGCTGAAGAAGAAGAGCTTGAGAAGAAAATTGCCGACACCAAGTGGGAAATGGTTGATAACATGCTTGATCTTGGCAAAAATTCTGATGAGGAAATTTCTATCATCTCCGGGTTTTCTAAGGATGAAATCGCCTTGCGCCGAGCTTCGCGATAATTATTTGATTTACATTGGACTTGTATTTATAAAACAACATCCCGCCAATCGGCGGGACATTTTCGTTTAAAATCTGTTCTTTAATTACTTCGAAAGCTTTTCGGTGAGGCCCATAAGCATGTTCAGGCCGACGGCATCCATAGCTGTGCTTGCGCCACCCTTGGAGTCGCCCGTCATCATGATTTCCGGAACGAGCGGGTGTGCAGACTTGGCGAGAGCTTCGGCAACGCCGACTTTGGTCTTGTAATCCCATTCGGCGCGTTCTTGCGGAGTCAAACCAGCGCTGACGAGAGCTCTGTTGGCGGCTGCTTCAGCTTCCTTTTCGGCCTTGATTTTCTTTGCGACTTCAAGAGCCTTCAATGCTTCGAGGCGAGAAACTTCCTGTTCCTTTTGTGCCTGGAGAACGGCCACGTCGCGTTCCTTTTCGGCCTGCGTTACGGCCTTAATCTTTTCCACTTCCTGGTCGGCCTTGGCCTGGGCGATACGTGCCTTACCTTCGGCTTCGGCGGTGATGGCGGCCTGCTTTGCGGTTTCTGCGGCGGTGGCGTTAGAGACGCGCTTCATTTCACGGTCCTTCACGATGTCGAGTTGCTGTTGGGCCTTCTGGTCGAGGCGTACGTTCTGGATTTCGAACTGAACGACCTTGATGCCGTAAAGGCGGAGAGCAGACGGCTTCGTGAGAATGCGGTTGCCGCCTTGATCCAATTTCAGTTTCGTTACTTTGTATTCTTGCGTCTCGGCTTTCTTGATAATCTTTCCTTCGGAATCGTATTCATCTTCGCCAGCCTTTTCGGTAAGCACTTCGATCGTGGTGAGGTATTCACCTTCGGTGAGCTGGTCTTCGGCGATTCTTCTGAATTCTGCAATCTTTGTCACCTTGGCTTCTTCGGCGGTGAAGAGCGGAGCGGTCTTTCTAACGGCAGAAAGTACGGAGTTTCGGACAAGGTCATGCTTGAGCTTCTTGTCGGAGCGCTGTTCGCGGTGAATCTTTACGAGATCTTCGCAGTCCGTCGGGAGCTGATATTTGAGGTAGCCGCTGATTTCGGCATTGGCGTTTCGAGAGAGAGTGACAGAAATATCGTCTTCGTCATCGTCTCCGCCTTCCCAGTTTTCACCCTTGACTTTTTCGGTCGAGGAATTGAAGTAGAAGTCCTTGGTTCTGTCGTAAGAGTAGATGCTTGCAAAGCCCTTGAAGTAGAAACCGGCATGATCAATGCAAGAGAGCGTGCCGAACGGGGACTGTTTCACGAGAAGCTGGGTCGCGCTGTTGTAACCGATGGTGCATTTGAATAGAATTATCGCGACGATGGCAATTGCAGCCACGATTATCAGTTTCATGTAATTTATGGGGTGTTTTGCTATTATCGATGGCTTTGTTATTATTGGTTGCTTATCCGTGATAGGTTGCTTTTCCATTATTTTTTCCTTCTTAAGTTATTGTAACGCCTCAAATATAATTATTCAACCAAAGTCTTTTAAGGCAATTCTTAAATAGGAATGGATGGAATGCGCTTTTAACGTCTAACTAGTTTTGATTTCATGCTGGCTTTCATGTCATACATGCGTTTGTCTGCTAATCGATAAACATCTTCGGCCTTCGGGTGAATCGCTTCGGATTCCTTATTTTCTTTTATTAAAAGTTCGTGCCTGTAAGCAGAGCCCAAAGCGGCTTCCAACGGAATTGGCAAACCTTTGCCATGTTTCTTTTGGAGTTCTGCCATTTTAGCTAGAGTTGCATCGACTTCTTCGAGGTGTTCCATGCGCACGATAGCCAAAAATTCATCGCCACCCATACGAATACTTGTTCCAACACCTGCAAACGCTTCGTGGAATGCGGTTGCAAAAGCCTTGATTAAACAGTCGCCTTTGTTATGACCGTAACGATCGTTGACGTGCTTAAGGCCGTTCATGTCGATGCTCACGATGGCGAAATCCGTGGTGGTCTTGTCGAGAATCTCAAAAATTTGTTGGCACTTGGCTCGGTTGTAGAGCCCGGTCAGCGAATCCCTATAAGCAATGACGGACAGAACATCCTTTTTGGTTTTCTCTGTGAGCAAATAATACATGTAAACTATATAACTCAGGCCGAGTAGAATGACGAATGCAAGTGTCCCGATGGGGAGGATTGTAATGGAGAGAATAGTATTGTTCAAGTGGAAATGCGTCATCAAATGGAATCGTGCGAGTTCGAGCAGCGAGAATGCACCGAATGTTGTTGCGCCTGCGGCTAAAATTTTTGTTGATGCATCAAAGCGATTCTTGGTCGTGATTCCTGCGATGAGTAAATAGAGTAAGCTTAATCCCGCGTAAGCGTGGAATGCCCACAAGGTTTTGGGGTAATGGACTGAGTCGGTGAAATTCAAGATTGAAGTTATTACGACTACTATTACATCTAGGCTGGCAATTGCAATGAGTCCCCACAAGCGTTTTTTACTAGTCTGCCCATGGCGCATGTGAATTAGCAGTAGGGTAAATGCAAGAGGGGAAATATAAAGGGTAAAATATTCAAGATTTGTGTTGAAAGCAAAATCAAACGAGAACAATTGGATGAGCTTTGTATAGCACAAAGTCCAAACCCCTAGGCAAAGGCTTAAAATCCCAATCATTAATATTCGGAAAAATGATACTCCATAAAACAACGCGCCTAAGCTCAGGAATAATGTCAAAATGCCAAAAAGCAATAGGAATAGCGCAACCGTTAACGATATTGAATGCCTAGCATAATAATCTCCATAGGCGTAGTTGCCCGGGAGCACCACAAACGAGGGGAGGACATTCAATGCATCATTTTCAGAAAAATGGAACTTGAGGTCGAACGTGCGGCCAGCGAATACCTGTGCATCGGCTCCCATGTAAATAAAGTTAACACCACTTCCAACAAGACTCCCTTTGTTGTATTTTTCTTCGCCATTGGAATAAAGTCGAACTTCATCTCGGTAAGCTTCTAGAAAGGCATGGTAGGCTGAAAAGCGGAGAACAGAGTTGTTGGGTAAGTCGGCGCTGAGCGTTCGTCTGAGAATCAGCGAATCGCCTTTGACAATTTTGCCGGACATCGCATACTTGTCTGTAGATTCTATTGCTGTCGTATCGCCATGGAAAATAAGCGTCCATCCATGATTAAATTCAAGAGCAGAGTCGTATAGACCTTTTTTTCGGAAATCAGCAACGAGAAGGGTGATTAGAACAACTAACACCACAGCCCCTACGCATGCAATAATTTTTTGGCGATTATCCGTCATAGATTATCGTTAATATAGTGATTCTATATTAATATAATTCCGTTTTTGTGCAATACAAACAAAAATGACGGATTACCTCCGCCATTTCTGCAAAAAAAATTGCCATTTTCGCTCGATTTAGTCATTCCTCTTCGAGGCATGACGAGTTCGCCTCGGATTTAGAAACATGCAAGCATGTTTCTGCATCACTCGGCTCCAACGTCATTCCGGCCCTCGAGCCGGAATCTAAGCTTTATATTTTTTGATTACGACAATGCCGTTGTGACCGCCGAACCCAAGAGAGGCGGAAACCGCGACGTCGATGTTGCCTTCGACGCCCTTGTGCGGAACGTAATCGAGGTCGCATCCTTCGTCTGGATTGTCGAGGTTTATTGTTGCGGGGTAGAACGAATCGCGGATGGCGAGCGTGCTGATGATCGCTTCGATAACGCCTGCGGCTCCGACACAGTGGCCAGTCATGCTCTTGGTGCTCGAAACCTTGATTTTGTAAGCATGGTCGCCGAGGGCAATCTTGAGCATTTGCGTTTCGGTGAGGTCGTTTAAGTGTGTGGAAGTGCCATGTGCATTGTAATAATCGACGTCTGTCGGGGCGATGCCTGCGTCCTTCAATGCCTTGTTCATCGCCTTGGCGCAAGTTTCTCCACCCGGGCGCGGGCTCGTGATGTGGTATGCGTCTGCAGAAGAACCGTAACCGGCGACTTCGGCGTAAATCTTTGCACCGCGTGCCTTGGCGTGTTCGAGTTCTTCGAGAATGAGGATTGCACCAGCTTCGCCCATAACGAAACCAGAACGGTCCTTGTCGAACGGGCGGGATGCCTTTTCGGGAGCGTCATTGAACTTGTCGGTGAGGGCATGCATGCCGGCAAAGCTCTTGATGGAATAGTCCGTGATGGCGCTTTCGGAACCGCCCGCGAGGCAAACGTCCAAACGTCCGGAACGAACCGCGTCCAAGGCGACGCCGATAGCGTCCGTGCCGGAGGCACAAGCGGTGCAAACCGTATGTGCAGAACCCGTGATGCCAAGCGCAATAGATACGTTGGCGCAGGCTTCGTTGGCTATAAGTTCGGGCATGGCGAGCGGCGAAACGCGGCGTCTGCCACCTTCGAGGTACTTGCAATATGTTTCTTCGACGACGTCCATACCGGCAAGACCGTTACCTGCAACAATGCCTGTGGTGTCTTCGGCGAGCATTTCGCGGCTGAGGTTTGCGTCTTTGACCGCTTCGTTTGCGGCCGCCACGAGGAACTGCGTAAAGCGAGCCATGCGGCGGGCTTCTTTCGGGTCAATGCCGTGTTCTTCTGGCTTAAAATCTTTGACTTCTGCAGCAATTTTCACGGGGCAGTTCGATGCGTCGAACAATGTGATGGGCGCAATGCCACACTTGCCTTGCTTGATGGATGCCCAAAGTTCGGGGGCGGACTTGCCAATGGGGCTTACAGCACCCATACCGGTAATAACGACTCTTCTTCTATTCATCATAATAAGCCAAGATAGCTTTTTTATACTGCGTGCTGGAATCTTCAATTAGATAAAATCGCTTTTTCTATATTTGCAATATCATTCCCGACTTGTTCGGGGATCGCCATGCGCGGTATTGATGACAGATACTATTTTGATTGCAAAAACATTTTTTATGAGGTCTATGGCATGATCGTCTCTTGGATGACAACGAATAAGTGTAACTTGACGTGCAAACACTGCTACCAGGATGCTGGCGAAAACAAGTCGGCAGAACTCACGACTTCAGAAGCGCTCAAGCTCATTGACGAGATTGCCAAGGCCGGTTTCAAGATCATGATTTTTAGCGGTGGCGAGCCGATGACCCGCCCGGACATCGTGGAACTTGTGGCCCATGCCCGCGAACGCGGACTCCGCCCGGTGTTTGGCACGAACGGAACGCTCATCACGCACGACCTTGCGTTCAAGCTTAAGGACGCGGGGGCTATGGCTATGGGCATCAGTGTCGATAGCATTGACCCAAAACGTCATAACGATTTCCGAGGCCTCCCGAACGCTTTTGAACTGACGTTGCAGGGTATCGAGAACTGCAAGGCTGCTGGCCTCCCATTCCAGATCCACACGACCATCATGGACTGGAACCAGAACGAAATTTTCGACATCATGGACTGGGTCAAGGAAATCGGTGCCGTGAACCACCAGATTTTCTTCCTCATCCCCGTCGGTCGCGGCAAGGAAATTGAAGACCATGCGCTCCGCGTTGCCGAATACGAAGGACTCCTCCGCAAAATTATGGAAAAGAGCCGCACGCTCGGCATCCCGGTAAAGCCGACTTGCGCTCCGCAGTTCCTCCGCATCGCAGACCAGCTCGACATCAAGACGCGTTATAGCCGCGGCTGCCTCGCCGGTCTCGACTACTGCATCGTGAGCCCGATCGGTAAGGTGCGTCCGTGCGCCTATATGATGGAAGAAGCGGGCGATGTTCACGATACGCCGTTTGACGAAATTTGGGCAAATGCTGAAATCTTCAAGCAGTTGCGTACAAAAGCTTACAAGGGCGCTTGTGGCAAGTGTAAGTTCAACGACCGCTGCGGCGGCTGCCGTGCTCGTGCCGCTTACTACCACGATGGCGACTTCATGCAGGAAGACTCGTATTGCGCATATGGCCGTGGACTTAAGTGATGACTCATTGGCCGATATTCTTCATTATTTTGATTTTCGTCGCTATACCTTTTGTGCTTAAGTCAGAGAAGTATATCGAAAGAGAAAATCTCAAGTGGAAAATTTGGTTTATTTCTTTACCGGTATTTGCTGCTTTATTCTTTATCGAATTTTTTTGTCTAGACGGTTTTAGCAATTTTGATTCGAGTAATATATTAGGGTGGCTTGGATTAACTTTAGGTGTTTGGCTTACCTTGATATCTGTTGTTTTTTTAGGTCGTTCCTTTCGTTCAAAATGGGATGTTTCGCCGAGTGAAGCCGATGATAATGCTGATGACATTTTCGATATGGCTATGAAAATTGGCAAGGAAAAACGCGAAGGGAAGGATACTTCGGAATTGCAAGTCGAATACGAACAAAAAGTGAAAAATTTTGAAGAAACTGGCGATCCGAATAAGACTAATTGGTAGAGAAACGGAAATGATTGATTTTATAACGCAATATCATGATGTAATTCTTTGGTTTTGCTTTGGTGTGGCGGGATTGGTAATTCCTGGTTTAATGGGGTGTGATGAATATCCGGGCGATGAATCGAAACTGTGGAAAGTTCGTCTAGTTGGTTTGCTGATAATATTTGGTTGTATTTGTTATTTTTTTAGAAATTTCTCTTGGGATGCTAATGGTGTTTTTGCAAGAATTTTGGCGTCAGTAGCGTTTTGGCTTGTCTGTTTTTTTCCTCGAAATTACTTTTGGCTTTTGCTTACTCGTGATAAAGGCGACAATAAAAAGAAATAGGTTGTAATATGGATAACATAAACAATGACGACGTGAAATTTATGCGCATGGCGCTTCGCCAGGCCCAGATTGCTTTTGACATGAAGGAAATTCCCATCGGTTGCGTTATCGTGAAAGACGGAGTGGTGATAGGGAAGGGCTACAACCAGGTCGAACAGCTCAAGGACGCGACCGCCCATGCCGAAATCATTGCGATTGGAACTGCCGCAAGTACGCTCGACAACTGGCGTCTGGACGATTGTACGCTCTACGTTACGCTCGAACCGTGCCCGATGTGTGCGGGAGCTATCCTCAACAGCCGCGTTTCCCGTGTAGTTTACGGTTCCCCCGATACGCGTTTTGGCGGTTGCGGCACGACGGTCGATGTCATCAACGGCAATGCCCTCAAGCGCGATGTGCAAGTCACAGGCGGAATCCTCGCCGACGAATGCCTCGGCCTCCTTAAAGGCTTCTTCCAGCAAATGCGCCTTGAAAAAGGCGATTCCGGCAATAAAGGCGTTTAAAACTTAAAGCCTTTAACAATACGTCATTCTACGTTAGGAGAAACCATTATTTCCTGATTTTAAGGATCCTCGCCTGCGCGAGGATGACGAATGCCGCGATTATAGTCCTAACTCCTAATTCTTAATTCCTAATTTCTAATTACAATATTCTATATTCAAAGCATGAATTTTATAAAGTTTAGTGCTCTCTCTCTTGCTTTAGTGTGCCTCTGTTCCTGCGAACGGAACGAAATTCATCTTGCTTTTAACACGCAGACGGTTGGTCCTCAGTCGTTCATTCTCGAATCGACTCTGAATGCAAGCCTGCCGGGCGATTCTGTGAACGTCCCCGAATCTATGCGCACTCACGTGAGTGTCCGCAGTACCATGAGCCTTCTCATGTCGTACGATGATGGCTCGGGCCGCTTCGAAATGAAAATTGATTCCGTCGATTACACGAGCGACAAGCGCTCCGTCGACGAATTCCGCAATATTGAAAAGTACTTGTCCATTCAAAATTTCCAGTTCAAGCTGGACCACGATGGCATCATTACCGACCCGACCATCGAAAACGCTTTAGACATGCCTTCCGAAGACGAACTCAACTTGATTCCGCTTTTCCTCAAGGCTCAACCGCTACTCCCCGAAAAGCCGGTGAAACTCGGTGAATCCTGGGAACGCCAGATGCCGATTTTCGGTAAGGGCAACAGTTCTACGACGGTCTACAAAACATTCACGCTTCAAGATGTGTACTTGCAAGACGGCGTTCGCATGGCGAAAATCCACATGGGCATGAAGTATTTGGAACTCCCGGACACAACTTCGAATTTGCAATTGAAGAGCAGTGATTACGTGATTGGCGATGGCATGGTTCTCTTTGACGTGACGCACGGAACCATCTCTTCTGCCGAAATGAATATCGTAGCTGTTCTTGACGTGCGCGACCTGGTTGCAGGCGACACGCTCCCGAGCTTGAATGTCAATCAGAAAATCACCTTGAGGAACCAGCAATGATCCGTAGTTTTATGCGTTCCTCGATTTTGACCGTTCTTGCGGCTAGCGCTTTGTTCGCTTCGGGTATGCCATTCCCAGTGGCCGAAAATGGTAAAGTTCTTTTGAAAGAAAAAGACAGTCCTTACGTGCTCGAACAGGGCGTGGTTGTCGGCGAAAATGATTCGCTCGTCATTGAACCGGGTGTGACCGTTCTCATGGGCGAGTTTGCAAAACTCATGATCCAGGGTACGATAAAAATTGTAGGCACGAACGAAAAGCCGGTTGTCTTTAGCGGTGCAGATTCTGTGGCGAACTGGAATGGCTTCCACATCATGTCTAGTGCGCGCCCCTTTGAAATCAAGAACCTGACGGTCGAGAATGCTTTTCGCAATACGATTTTCCGTTCTAGCGGCACGCTCGAAAACGTGAATTTCTTCAATAACTATTATGGCCTATGGGTTGATGAAAGCCCCGATGTCACTCTTGCGCGTTGCACGTTTGCTCACAACCGCTATGCGATTTCTGTGAGGGCAGGCCGCGTTGTCTCGAATGGAACAAGTGTTTCCGAAAACGTTTATGGGCTTTATCTCGAATCCGGTGGCAAGCTCGATGGCGATACGGACTTGATTCGTAATAACCAGGAATCCGATATCCGCAGTGAAGCCATGGACCTTAAGCTTTCCAAAAAGCGAGTTCGCCGCAACGTGTGGCATAATATTGAGTCTCGTTTTTAAGGGGTAGTCGTGGAAGAAGCTTTTCGTAGAGCCATACGCAAAATGACGGGGGCAAGCGTACGCTTGGCTGTTCGTCCGAATCGCTCGGCTATTGTCGCTACGCTTTCTCAATCCATGATGGTTACGTGGTCTATCGCGCTTTTTGAACATCTCGATGCCATGCTCAACAATCCGAATGCGAACGTCGGTAGCTCCGAATTGATTTCGTTCAGCGAGTCGGCATGGAAACTTTGCGAATCGGGATTCCCGCAGATTTTCAAGGATTGTGAAAAACTTTACAGCGAGTTCCGCGCCAAGTGGATCCAGCGCTTTTCGACCGACGAAGTGTTGCGCCTCTTGCTTGAAGGCGGCGACTTCTTGGTGCATGACGAAGAAAAAGGCTGGGCCTTAACGGTCAAGAATAATAAGCAGGACATCAACAACTTTTACTCGGCTACGATTCATTTGTTGGTGAGCGATGCCGAACCGTTGTTCGTGCGCATGCATGGCCGCGTGATGCAGTTGCAAGAAAAACTCTGCAAATATTGGCTTTCTGAAAGTGCGGTGGACCCGGTGTCCAAACTTTTGCCGTGCCTCGAAGCCTCCTTGCGTGAAAAAGAAAATGCAATGGTCGTTTCGCTCCGTACGTCTTTGAATTCGCTTGCCAAAAAGCGTTTTGCGGCGGCGTTCTCCTCGAAAGGTCCGGTGCGCTATTATTCGTCCGCGATGTCTTGTGCAAGGAATGTCGGGCGTTTCTGGAATCCGCATTACGCATACGAAAATTGCTTCCTTGCTTTTACGGATGACTTTTGCGATTACGCGCAGGGCCTTACAACGCAAATTATTGAATGGTACCAGAGCAAATGGTCCCTCTTCCTTCGCGGGTTCTCTCGCGGTCAGTTAAACTTGTTTGAAACAGTCGCTCCTTATCAAGCGCAGAATGTGTAGGTAAAAAATGAAAAATGCATTCAATACGATTATTCTTTTGACGGTGGTGGGTTTTGCAACCCTTATCGTAGGAGCCCTTTACTTTGGTGCTCCTGCATTCGGTTGGATAATCATGATCGCCATCATGGCCGTTTACTTGGTGGAACAGCTTTCTGCGATCCGCAAGATGAAGCAGATTATCGCCGAAAACGAAATTATCGATGCTTGCGAAAAGGACCACGTTTTCCCTGAACTTGACAGCGGCGTAGTTGCCAAACGCGTTGAACTTGCCAAGCGACTCTTGCAAAAAAACATTCACCTCGATTCTCCGATTGCTTTCGAAGTGCTCTCGTCGGGTTCTTCAATTCCGCTCAACCGCAGCGTAGGTTCGACGGTTATTCTCCTTGGTTTGATGGGTACGTTCTTCGGCCTTATGCAGTCCGTAGCAACCGCCGGTGGTGCAATTGATAACTCGACTACGCAAGGCACGCTTGATACGATTCAGGTACTCTTCCAGAACATGAAGGGCATCTTCGGTACAAGCCTTTGCGGTTTGTTTGCCGCTTTGATTTTGGGTGCAACCCGCACGGTGCTTAGCTCCAAGCGTGATGAATTTATGGCTCACCTTGATGCCTTTACACTCGATATGCAAGACTCTGTGAGCGAAAAGGGTGTGATTGAAGAAGACAAGAGTGAACTCGAACGCCTCTTTGATTCTGTCGAAAAGAATTTGTCCGTGATTGCATCTTCTGTCAAGGAAGGTTTGGCTGGCGTTGTTTCGATGGTTGGCGAGGAACTCTCTGCCATGACTTCGAAACTCAATCAGGATGTCGTAGAATCGGTCCAGAAGGTTTCTACTGAAATGACATCTTCGATTAAGACCGTGAACGATTCTCTCGCTGGCGCTGTTGCCAACATGAATGAATCTTCTCAAAAGTTTGGCGAACTTGTGGGCGCTTCTGTTACGAATGCGTTTAACCCGATTAATGAAAATATCGTTGCTCTTTCTGCTTCTGTCGAATCGATTCCTTCTAAGCTGGACGAAAAGCTCAATGGCATTTCTAGCGCCTTGAACGTAGGCCTCGAAGGCATCTCTTCTGGCGTTAAATCTTCGCTCGAAAGCGTGGCTTCCGATGTTAAGGCCGGTCTCGATGGTGTTGCTTCTGATGTGAAGGCCGGACTCCAAGATGTGGCGAAAGGCACCATGGATGTGGCATACCTTACTAAAGATGCAATGGACGAAGCTTCTAAGAGCATTGGTGATTCTGTTGCCGAACAGGTCAAGCAGTCCAGCGAACAGTGGGCAAACTTCATGCAGCGTCTCGAATCCGAAACGACTGCCAATGTGGATTCCCAGCGCGAAGGCCTCGAAACGCTCAAGAACGTTGCCTTGCAAGTTGCCGAAAAGGCTCAGGCCGGTTCTGCTGAACTCTCGCAGAACGTTTCCGAAAAACTCGGCACGCTTTCTTCCGACATTCTCGGTGCATTCCAAAAGCTCTCCGAAACTTCTTCCGTGCTTCTCGAAGCGCAAAAGGCACTCACCGAAAGCATTGACAACCGCGTGGTCAAAGAAAAGGAAGCTACGGACGCTCTTGGCGGAAACATTGTGGAAACCGCAGAACTTATGCGCGTGAACCAGTCCGAACTCAGCGCCAACCTTGAAATGCTGCGTAGCGGCCTCGAAACGATTCTCGAAAAGCTCTCGGGCGATACGGCTGAACACGAAGAAGAAGACAACTTTGTCGAACATCTCAACCAGTCTCTCGAAGCATTCCACGAACGCGCAAGCGAAGTGCTCATGGAAAATGCGGTCAAGACTCAGGAAATCTTGCTCGAAGTGCTTGAACAGACCCAGCGTTCTGCAATCCCCGCTCAACCTAAAGCTGAAGGTTAATCATGCGTCGCAATAGAGACGAAAATAGCAATCCATGGATGGCGTACACGGACTTGGGCGTAGCCCTTGTTTCGCTCTTTATCCTTGCGTTTGTGGCCATGGCGACCCTCAAGGAACAGAAAGCGGAAGACTTGACGCGTACCGAAGAAGAAGTGTTGAGCTGCCAAGAACAGATGCGAAAAATCGCCGCCGAACGCAATGCGCTTTTGTCCAAGAGCTTGCAGACTTCCATCGAAGCTGGCCTTATCGCACTCGAAGATGGCAAGATCCAGATCCAGGCCAGTTTCCTTTTCCCGATTAACGGCGCAAATCTCACTAAAGAAGGCGAGGGCGTGATTCGCGGTATCAGTAAGGGCCTCTTGGAAGCGCTTGATTCGACCGACGTAATCATGGTGAGCGGATTTACGGACGACATTCCGTTTAGCGGATCTACTTCGTACACGAACTGGAATTTGTCTACGGAACGTGCCGTGAACGTGGTCAAGATGCTTGTGAAAATGGGTTTCCCGCCCGACAGACTTTTTGCCGCAGGCTTTGGCGAACACCGCCCGAAGTATCCGAACGACAGCGAAGAACATCGTCGTTTGAACCGTCGCGTGGAAATCGGTGTCACGCCGCTCCAGTCGAACAACAGCAATAATGAACCTGTTGCAGAAACTGTTAAAAAATCTGCAAAAGAGGTGAAGCGTTAATGGAAGAGCTCACCGAAAAGCTATCTGCAATTAAGGAAAGTATCGACGCCATTCGCAAGACTGGCAAGCTTTCGCATTGGCGGATGGTTTATGCGGATACGCTTTGCACGCGTGCGCAAGAATATGTTGCGGTGGACCGTTACCCGGAAGCAAAGCTAGTCGCTCAAAAGCTGGAACGCTGGATCAAGGCGCATGAACCTGCTCTTGTAACGAACACTGGTGACACGCGCCCGCCGATGATTTTCTGGAATGCAGATTTGTTGCGCAATATTGTGGGCCGTATCCGTTCGACATTGGCAGCAAAGCAAATGTTGGTGCCTTCGACGGAACGTGATTCTATCAATCGTCGCTTGAATGTTGTCGAAGACTGGATTCAGAAAGGCGAATTTCTCGTCGCTCACGATGAACTCTTGGCACTCCGCAGTGCGTTGATTGCGCGCCTCCGCCGTAGTTACCGTGCTCGCGTTGTCGCTTCGTCTGCCTATAGTGGCGGTTATGTGCAACCGGCTGGTTCTATGGTCGGGCTTTACAACTCGCTCCATACGCTCGAAGAAACATTCCACATCGTGGGCGAACACGACCCGATTTGGATTGAAGACTTCCTCGAAATCTACAACGATTTGTTCCGAATCGTTGACCGCCTTGTCCCGCAAGACAAAAAGTAATCCTTTACAAGATGGTGATGCCGGAATAAATCCGGCATCACCGCAATGGACGTTGTCACCCCGCACTTGTTGCGGGGTCGGCATATTTGTCTTGTCATGCCCGACTTGGTCGGACATCTCCAGCGTCATCCCGGCCTTGAGCAGGAATCGCCATTTTGTTTTGCAAAAAAAATGCCCACAAAATGCGAGCATGAAAATTTATGGATCCTCCTTGCGGAGGATGACTCGGTCTAAGTTCTGCTAACTAAGTTCTAATAACTTATTTCTTGATCTTCTTGAGGATCGCAGCCGCCTTCGTGAACTGCTGCTTCACGGACTTCGGACCCGTACCACCTTCGATGTTACGCTTGCTGATGCTGTATTCAAACGTGAGCGTCTTCTTCATTTTGGCGACGTCCGGGACGCCAGCGGCGGCCCAAGCCTCGTCGGAAAGTTCTGTAAACTGCTTGCCCTCACGTGCGGCATCACCGACGAGGCTTCCCACGACGTGGTGGGCGTCGCGGAACGGAACGCCAGCTTCGACGAGCAAGTCTGCAAGGTCTGTAGCGAGGAGTGCTGGGAGCATCTTGGCGTGCATCGTTTCGAAGTTGAAACGAGCCGTTTCCAAAGCCTCCTTCATCACGCGGAGAATCACCTTCACGTTGTGGACGCTGTCAAAGACCGGTTCCTTGTCTTCTTGCAAGTCGCGGCTGTAGCTGAGCGGAGCGCCCTTCACGAGCGTGTAGAGTGCGGTGAAGTTTCCGAGCATGCGGCCAGACTTTCCGCGGATGAGTTCCATGGAGTCCGGATTCTTCTTCTGCGGCATCATCGAAGAACCGCTGGAGAATGCGTCGTGCAATGTGAGGTAGCCAAATTCGCTAGAGCTCCAGTTCACAAAGTCTTCGGCATAACGGCTCATCGTGTTTGCGATGATGGCGAGGTCTGCGTTGAATTCGAGCATCATGTCGCGATGGCTTACGGCATCAATGCTGTTCGGGCTCACGTCATTAAAGCCAAGGGCTTCGGCAACGAGTGCGCGGTGGTACGGGAATGCAGAACCTGCCATAGCGCCACTGCCGAGTGGGAGCTGGCTGTGCAATTCCAAGAAGTTGTCGAGACGCTTCACGTCGCGGCTCACGGCAAAGAACATGCTCATGAGGTAATGGCTAAAGTAAATCGGCTGTGCCTGCTGCAAGTGCGTGTAACCCGGCATCATCTTGCCAAAGTACTTCTTCGCAAGGTCCAAGACCGTTTCCATGAGTTCTACTTCGAGTGCGCGGATTTCGGCAGCGCGGTGACGCATGTAAAGCTTAAAGTCTGTGCAGACTTGGTCATTGCGGCTACGGCCCGTGTGGATCTTCTTGCCAAGAGCGCCGATGCGTTCGGTGAGCACGCGTTCTACGGCCATGTGGATGTCTTCGTCGCTATCGCACCAGAGGTTCTTGCCGGCGTGGTAGTCGTCGAGGATGCTCTTGAGGCCATCGCAAATTTTTTTGTAGTCGGCCTTAGAAAGAACTCCAGATTCAACAAGACCCTTGCCATGTCCGATGCTACCTTCGATATCTTCTTCGATGAGTTCTGCATCAAACTGCAAGCTGAAACTTAAATCGACCATGCTCTGAGCCATGCCACTAGCAAAGCGGCCCGTCCACATGTTAGTCTGGGTATCTTTCTTCTTAGCCATTGTAAACCTCAAATAAAAAAGCCGTGAAATCGGCTGAAATTCCACGGCAAAAGATAAAAAATTTTTTAATCCCAGGGGCTTTTATCCCAAGAACTCGTGTATTTGGGTTTCTGTTTTTCTCGCGGCATGTCAACGTTTCTTGTCTTTCGAACATTATCAATCATACATGTTCTCAAGTTTGTGAGCCTGTTGCCATTTGCATAACAGAGTGTTTCCATTTCTTGGTCACGAGTGTATTTGGTGCGTGCGATTTGGTATCCATCGATATAAAATTCAAAGAATCCGTGCTTCATGCCTCGGCTGCATCGTCCGTATGCAATAATTTCCTGGTTGTATTCATCTACAAAATGCCATGTTGCACGCTCCATGTGTAAACCAATACAGTTGTAAGGCTGGTTTATGTCCGCTAATGTTTGGAATTTTTGATAAGAAGAACAAGCGCAAAGCAGGAACGCTATTGTACAGAATGCAAAAAATTTAGTCAACTCATACCTCAAATAAAAAGGCCGAGAAATTCAAAAGAACTTCTCGGCAAAAGATAAAAAATAATTGTACTAGTCCCAAACGCTCTTTTTGGCTGGAGCTGCTTCATCATAAGATTCCGCATCTTCGCCACGAACTGCTTTGGGTTCTTCATATTCGCTAGGCTGCATAACCGATTCTTGTTGTTTTACAGTTTTCTTAACTTTGTAAGATGAACTGTAAGGACGGTCCCAAACGCTGCCACCTTGCTCGTTATTGTTGCTATAGCTAGGCCTTGTCACGTACGTATCAATTGGGATTTCGATATCGTCAGGGTAGGCTTTGTACAAGAACAATGACATTCCGTAGGTCAACGGTATCCACAAAATGGATGCGGCCGAAATGCTACGATGTACTTCAACAGCACCGACTCTTTGACCATCAAGGTAGGCTTCTAACATGCCGCCAGCTCTAGTGCCTCGTGTCTGGAACGAACAGTCTTCATCGCTACCCATTCTGCAGACCGGTTGACCATTGAGGTAAATGTCGTATGGCCTGGAGGCATATTGACTGGCGGTAACGCTTGTACGCCCGGCAAAGCAACCGGTCAGGCTAAGCGATACGGTTGCAAGCAACAGGGTTGATATTACCTTGGTATTCATTATTAGAATCCTATGGCAAGACCTGCACCAAACTTAAAGCCGTTCATGTGGTGCTTTTTCGGAGAAGGATCCTGTTTTACCTTATTGCCTTCGGTGTCCTGAACATCCTTGTAGAAGGCTGTTTCGAAGAAGTCAACAAAGTAGGTTGCCTGAACGAGGAACATTACGCGGCTTGCGCGGTTGAACAAAACACCGCCACCAACTTGCATGGAAAGACCGCTGGATTCATTTTCTTCTTCGTCAGAATATCCATAGCTGGAATAATGGGTATAGTAGGTGTAACGCCAGCTATAGGAGAGACCGCCACCCACGAATGGAGAAATATTCGATGTCGTGAACGGGTAGAAACCAGAAAGCGATACATCAATAAGCATTGGATTGCCATTGGAATTTCCCGGATTGCTTACGGACCAGTCTAGGCCGAAAAGGAAGTCCTTGGCATCATACAAAACGAAGAGTCCAAGACCTGCATCCATTTTTGCTTCAGACGGATTGAGCGGAAGTTCGCCCAAAATCTTGCCACCCCAGTAAGAGGTTACGCCTTTTTTCTTAGGATTCTTGGTTTCTTGTTCGGTGACAGTGTAGATGTCATCGTCATTGGTTGCTTTTTTCTTAGTGCCAATGTTTTTTGCAACACGCTGGATGATTGGATCGAAATCGTCGGGATTCTTTGCCTTGAGACGGTCGCTCCAAACCGGAGCTTCGTTATTGACGTCGTAGAGTTTAAAGGCTGTGATGACGTTTTCGCCAAGGCGCGTAAATTCAGCCATGATGAACTTGGTGCAGTTCTTTTGCATTGCAATCTTGTTTGCTGATTCGCGGTCACCAACTTTTATGGAATCATCTTCGGCATAGTTAACCAAAACATAGCGTCCGTTATCGTCAATATAGGCGTTCATGAGTTTTTCGGCTGCGATGCCAAAATCATCATTTAAGCCGACCATACTGAATGGAGCCAAGTAAACACGTTCGGCTGCATAAATAGAAGCAGCAAGAGCAAGTGTTGTGGCGAAAAATTTTTTGATGCAGTTCATATAAGAATCTCCTTTAAGTAAGAATTTAGCAATTAAAGGGTAAAAAGAAAAGTGTTTTTTTTCCCAAATGGATGATTTGGCGATGAATGGATAGAATTTTAGGCTAAAATGCGCGATAGGGTGATGAAAATGCTTAATTTGGCAGTTCTTTTTCGAGAATTTCTTTCATCTTGTGGGTCAATTTAGTTGCACTCTTGGTCATCGGCATATCGATGTATTCATTTATAGAAATAGGAGCAAGGACCTTCAGGTTGTACAAATATTTTTCTGTTGGATGAAATTGCAATAATTTATCGTGTTTGCGGAGGCCAATTTTGTCGTTTCCGCCAAAGAAAATAGGAATGACATCGTTTTTGGAATAAAGCGCAAATCGAGCGGCCCCTTTTTTGAAATCCCACGGTTCGCCGGGTTTTGTACGCGTGCCTTCTGGGAATATGATGAGGTTGTTGCCTTCGTCCATCGATTTTTTTGCTTGTTTCAATTGATCTTCGAACGGAATGTTATTGGGAATATAGAGATTCTTTATAATAAGCGAAATAAATTTATTTTGGATGAGTTCGCCTTTTACAATGCAATCGGCGTTTGGAACGAGCGAAAATAGAATCACCACGTCGAAAAGCGAAGGATGATTTGCAATGACAACTTTGGATCGGATTTTTTTGAGCGATTCTTTGTTCTCTACGGTGAGACGGACTGCTCCGAAAATGCTTGTGATTTTGACGAAAAATTTAAAGTATTGGTGGTTGAATTTTCGCACCATTTTCTTGAATCTTGTTTCTGAAAATCCTGACAGAATGTGCATAATCGGAAATAGCAAAATGGCCAAAATTAAGCTACAAATGCCGAAAAACGCAAAACAAAAGAGTTTTACGAAAACGCGACGGATGTAGCGGATTTTTGCCATGTGCGTTACGCCCGTTGCATGTTGATGGCGCAGAGAAAAGCTATTGCTTGTTCTGCGGCCGTGTCAAAGTTGTTGTGCAACATTTTAAGGTACGAAAGTTGGCTTAAAATGTCGATGTTTTTCAGTGCCAGGTCTGCTTTCGATTCGTCGGTCGTGAGGCGGAGCGCTAAGGCGCAGACGGCGTTCGGGCAAGGGACTCCTGCAACAGGCGCATAAACTTCTGGAATAAGTTCGTCTGCAAAAATGAATGTGCGCGTGTCTGCATTTTCGACTTCGAGTGCGGCAAGGCAATCCGTGAGGCCTGTGGTGAACGCATCTTTCCCGGAGAAAACGGCGGAGTACCCGGCGGTGTTGGCTTCGAGAATCGATGCGTTTGCAATGGAGGCGTTAAATACCGAAAGGCTGAAATGCGCGGGTGAGACCATTCCCGTATCAATAAGTGTCTGCGAAATTTTAAGCTGCTGGTTGATTTCGCCAAATTGCGATGCAAATGTCACTTTGCATGGTTCAAGTTTGTTGCCGCGAGAATCGCGCGAAACTTGATCGCTCACGAGCACGACCATGCGCGAAATGGAGCTTAAACGGCGGCGCGTAAGCATCGGGACGAACGACACATCCGGTTTGGGTTGCGCTTCGGTCGGGATAAAGCTTGCCATTCTTTCGATAAAAACTTTACGGGCCATGTTATTTTTTGCGGAAACGGAGGAGGGAATAGGCGTTCGGGCCCACGTTGTGGTGCGCTTCTTTCAATTCGAATCCGGCAATTTCGATGGCGCGTTTGAGCTCGGCGTAGCGGTACATTTTGCTGTTGCCGTTCGCGATGCAAGTGAAGTAAAGCGATGTGGCTTGCAAAGAGTAGGCCGCGGCTTCAAAACGTTGTTTGTCCCAAAGCGGTTCGAGCACGTAAACGTCTGTTTCTGGCGTGACTGCGCTGTGGATTTTCGTCAAGATTTTTGTGACTTGTTCGAGCGAAAAGCAATCCAAGAATTGGCTCATCCAAACTGCATCAGCGCCTTTCGGAAATTCGGTTGTATCGTCGAGAACGTTGCAGGCGACAGTGTCGATGCGGTCGGAAAATCCTGCGGCTGCGGCATTCTTTTCGGCAACCGCGGTTTGCCCCGGCAAGTCGATGATGGAAACTTTAACGTCTGCGTTGTATTTGCAGCAGGCGATTGCCCATTTTGCGGTGTTTCCGCCGATGTCAAAAAGGCGGGGCGATTTGCGTTCAGCGAGTGTTTCGAAGACAATCGGGAGTGCTTCGGGGAATGCTAAGTCGGAGTAAAAATGATCAAAGCCGAACCAGCTCTTCTTTTGCTGTTCGGTCAGTTGCGAAAGGCCTTCGTAAACTGTTTTCCAGGGGCCCAAGTGGGGGAGGCCGGCGGGTTTTCCGCTGCGGATGGACTGCTCAAGATTCTCGGCTCCGCGATAGCAGATGTCTTCGGAAAAGTCCATGTTCACTTGAGTCATTTCGTCTTTCATGAGAAAAAATCCGATTTTCCCGAGCGTGAGGCGCAAGTCATCTTCGCCAGAATCTTTGTGGATTTTGATGGCTCCCATGCCAAGTCCCATCTCCACAAGTACGCCAATACCGTAAAGCGAAATGCCCAGTTTTTGGGAAAGTTCCGAAATCGTGATTCCCTTTTTGCGGGCGTTGCTGATTTCGTCTAGGATGCCCATGTTTCTGAGGGCGCGTGCGGCTTGGAAACTGAGTGGCGCAAATGCGATTTTTTGGGCTTCGAACTTGGCGTTTACGGCATCGATGGAATCGTTTTTATAAAAATCGAACATGTTATCTCTGTAGCGAATTCATGATAGAAAATTACAACATTAATATAAAATTATTTTTCTATATTGCCTATCCAAGAAAGAACAAACCTTGATTGAGGTCGCTAGAAATATATGTCCGATTTGAATACCCGTATTAAGGAAGTCATTATTGAATCCCTTGAACTGGAAGATATTACCCCAGCCGATATAGTCGATTCTGCTCCGATTTTTGGGAAGAATGCTGCTGGTGAAGGGCTTGGTCTTGATTCGATTGACGCTTTGGAATTGGGCATTGCCATTAAGGAAAATTTTGGTGTGACGTTCTCGACCGTGAAGGAAGAAACCAAGAAGCATTTTGCATCGGTGAACGCACTTGCAGACTACATTTCTGCAAATTCTAAGGGCTAATCCATGGACAAAAATGTCATTTTCGAAAAGATAAAGGCGGCCCTTATCGAAGATTTCGACTTGGAAGAAGAACGCATTCTCCCGGAAGCCAAGCTCTACGAAGATTTGGAACTGGACAGCATCGACGCTGTGGATTTGATTGTCAAGTTGAAGTCGTTTTTGCCGAGAAACATTGACCCGGAGGCGTTCAAAAAAATGCGCACTCTACAGAACGTGGTCGATGGCGTATACAATCTTGTTCGAAATTCGGAATCCAAGTAATGAAACAGATGGCGGGAAAGATTTTCTTTACCGCGATTTCTGTTCTGTATCCGGTAATTGTCTATTGCGGGTATAGATACTGGGGGCTTTCTCCAAGGCGCTTGAGCTTGATGCTTTTAGCGCTTGCCTTTTATCATTTTTTGAATTTTACGCGGAGTAAGTCGCAAGTGGAGCGCGGGCGGACCGGCATTTTTGTTGTGTTGGTTCTCGTGTGTGCGCTTGTGGCGTTTTTTGCGGATAACATTTTATTCGTCAAGTTTTACCCGGTGCTTGTGAACTTGAGCTTGCTCTCGTTCTTTGGCTTTACGCTGTGGAAGCCGCCCAGTTTTGCATTCCGCATGGCTAGCCTTCATGACAAGTCGCTAGAGAAATCACCTTCGTTTAAAGCGGTGGAGCGCTACTGCCGGAATGTGACGGTGGGCTGGTGCATTTTTTTCATTGTGAACGGTTCTATCGCCACTTTTACAGTTTTTGTAGGGTCTGACAAAATTTGGTCGCTGTACAATGGTTTGATTTCTTACATTTTAATCGGTTTAATTTTTATGGTGGAATATTTGGTTCGAAAAATGGTGCAGAGTAAAATGCAATCGTATGTTCCGGTTTGCGATTTGGAACTGGATTCCCGCCCGAATGGGGCTCTTGTAAGTTTTGATGCTGGCGCGGATGCTGCGAATGTTGGCGGAGCGGTCGCAGGGAATAGGACTTGGGGCGATTTTGTAAGCGATGTTTCCAAGGTGCGCTATTATTTGGAAGCGCGTGAAAATACGCCATGGATTTTGCATTGCGAAGATTCATATTTCTTTACGGTGGCGTTGATCGCGATGCTCCAGAGCGGGCGTAAAGCGCTTGTAACTGCGAACCGCCAAGAAGCTTTTATCAAAGAAATCAAGAAGCCGGAATACGGATTTTTGACGGATGAACCGTTTGCGGGTGATGATTCTGCAACGATGATTCAGGACGTGCTTGCAGGTACAGCGAGCGGGGAATGCGTGGAAGAAAAATGCGCGCCGCTTAAATTCGGCAAGTTTGACAAGTCTAAAGCCGAAATGGTGATGTACACGTCTGGCACGACAGGCGAACCGAAAGCTGTGTACAAACTTTTCTTGCAATTTGAGAATGAACTTTTTGAATTGGTGAAAGTTTTTGGAAACGATTGGGTGAATCGCAAGGTTTATAGCACGGTCAACCATCATCATATTTACGGTTTATTGTTTACGGCACTGCTCCCGATTGCAACAGGCCTTCCGTTCCGCAGGCATCGCATTGATTTCCCGACTGAACTTGCAAATATTGCAGGCGAAACCGCTGTGATTGCATCGAGCCCTGCGTTCTTGAAGCGTTTGTCTGCTGAAACGGATAAGGCCATTGGCTTTAAGTGCCCGCCGATTATTTATTCGTCCGGTGGCCCGCTCCCCGAAGATGTTGCACGCAAAGCTAGTGAACTTACGGGCTATTGGCCGATGGAAATTTATGGCAGCACAGAAACGGGCGGCATCGCGTATCGTCAATCCAAAAATGGTCCGGTGTGGAAACCGTTTGAAGTTTGCAAAATGTGCCTTGCGGAGAATGGATGCTTGAATATCAAGTCGAGCTACATTCTTGAAGCGGATGGATTTACCACGGGTGATTTGGCGGACCTTTACGATGACGGTCGCTTTTTGCTCAAGGGGCGTTCGGATTCGATTGTGAAAATTGAAGAAAAGCGCATTTCGCTCCCTGAAGTGGAAAATCGCTTGAAGCAGACCGGCTTAGTGCAAGATGTTCGCGTTGTACCGATGGTGGGCAAGCGCCAGTATTTGGCGGCTGCTATTGTGCTGAATGATGCTGGTCGTGAAAAATTTGCAGGCGCTCCGAAGCTTGCTGTCAATAATTTCTTCCACGATTATTTGCTGAAGTTTATTGAAAATACGGTCTCGCCCAAAAAATGGCGCTATCTCGAAGAATTGCCGCAGAATACTGAAGGCAAAATTCGCATGCGCGATATCCAAGCGCTTTTTGGACTTGCTGAAAGCCCGAATTTTAAGATTCTCAAATTCCGCAGAGAGCCAGGCGTGTTAACGGCGAAAATTTTGTTCCCTGCGACAAGCGATTACTTTGACGGGCATTTCCCAGAATTCAAATTGCTGCCAGCGGTTGTGCAAGTGGATATGGTTTTGCGCTTGGCACGGAATTTCTTGGATGTACCCAAGGATCTTTCGAAGATGAACCGTACGCGTTTCGCAAACCCCATTCTGCCTGATGTTCCGGTAATGGTGAAAATCAGTTACGACGCGGATGCAGGCAAGGTGACTTTTGCATTTACGAGCGTTGATGGAGAGACCTCGTTCTCGAACGGCTCGATGATTATGCAGACGAGTGTTGCAACCGTTGCGGGTGCAGGAGAAAATCGTGAGTAACGCGGTAAAAATTTGCGCTATTGTGCCGGTTTACCGCCACGAAAACGTTTCACGAAATGTAGTGAAATCGCTTGTTGCATTGGGTGTTCCCGTGATTCTTGTGGATGATGGCAACACTCCCGAAGGCCATGAAATCCTTGAATCTGTTGCGGATGAGTTCTATGATGTGGAACTTGTAACGCACAAATGCAATCTCGGAAAAGGGGCGGCAATGCGTTCTGGCATGGAGGCTGCAGTATCCGCAGGTTTTACACATGCGCTGCAAGTCGATGCTGATGGCCAGCATGATATGGAATCGATTCCTTTCTTCATCAAGGATGCTAAAGAACATCCTGAAGATTTGATTTGCGGTTACCCCAAGTACGATGAATCGGTGCCGAAAGCGCGTGAACAAGGCCGCAAAATTACGAGTTTCTGGGTCGCAATTGAAACGCTCTCGTTTGAAATTCCCGATGCTATGTGCGGTTTCCGCGTGTACCCGCTGGCGACATCTTGGCCGATTATGAAGCGCTTGCGCAATAAACGCATGGGTTTTGACATTGAAATGATTGTAAGGCTTTCGTGGGCTGGCGTGAAAATGCGCTTTTTCCCCGTGAAGGTGCATTACCCGAAAGATGGTGTTTCGAATTTTAGAATGTTCCATGACAACGTTGTGATTTCGATGACGCATACGATGCTTTGCATTGGCATGGTGTTTAGACTCCCGTTAATTTTGTGTCGTCGCTTGTTTAAAAAGAAATAGATATGAGCGAGCATTGGTCCGAAATTGAAGAAGTTGGCGGGAGCCCTTGGCATTTTCGATTTATGCTTTGGGTCGTGTGCCATTTGCCGCTGTTTTTGGTTGAATTTTGTACGGCAGTAATTTGCTTCTTCTTTTGGCTTGGGGCAGCTCCGGTTCGCGCTCGTTCTAAAGTTTATCTTAATCATTTGCGCAAAATGGGTGTACGCGTTGGTGTGTTTGGAACGTACAAACACATCCTTTCGTTTGCGCTTTCGATGATGGAAAAATTGCTTGGTTGGAAAGGCGCGATAAAGCTGAACCACATTGAAAAACAAAATGATGATTTGCCTTTGCTGGTAGAACAAATTAATAAAGGCGAAGGCGCTTTTTTGTTGTGTTCGCATTTAGGGAACATGGAAATGTTGCGCTCGCTGACGGGTTATGGCGAGTACCATACTGCAAAGAATTTTCGAGTTTATCCTGTGGTCGATTTGTCGGGCTCGAAAAAGTTTAATGCGCTCCTTCGTGAATTGAATCCTGAGTTGATGGAAAATATGATTGATGCTAATTCAATTGATGTGGATTCTGCAATTTGGATGAAGGAAAAAATTGTTGAAGGAAATCTTGTGGTGATTGCTGGAGATCGCACTTCGGCAAATACGAGAGATCGTGTCATTGAAACGGAATTTCTTGGCGAAAAGGCGAACTTTCCGGAAGGCGCTTTCTCGCTTGCGGGCATTTTAAACGCGCCTGTTTATTTTGTTTTTGGTATTCGCAAGCATGACTTCAATATCCGTTCGCCTTATGAAATGCATGTGGTGCGAGCCAAGACTTCTCTGGAATGCTCGCGTAAGGAACGGCCCGAGCGTTTGAAAATGCTCTTGCGTGAATATTCGGAAATCTTGGAACATCTTTGCAAAGCGCATCCGTACCAGTGGTATAATTTTTACAATTTCTGGGAAGGTTTTGAAAAATAGGTGGAGAACATTCAGATGAAAACAGTAGTTATCGGAAACGGTAAACTTACTATTGAAGATATTGTTGCCATTGCGAAAAAGCAAGCGACTGTTAAACTTGATGATTCTGCGGAATTCCAAAGAAAGATTGATTCTGGCGCGGAATTTCTGGATGAAGCTTTGGCTGAACATGGGGGCATTTATGGCGTAACGACGGGTTATGGCGATTCTTGTACGCAGGTTTTGCCGCCGGAACATTATAGCCAACTCCCGATTAACTTGACTCGTTTTCATGGATGTGGTCTCGGCAATTATTTTGATGAAGAAACGACTCGCGCGATAATGGCAGTTCGCCTGAATACATTAGCGCAGGGCTTTTCCGGCGTTAGCTACGCACTTTTGAAGATTATTACGCTGTTCTTGCAGAACGATATTTTGCCGCTGATTCCGCAGGAAGGCTCTGTGGGCGCAAGTGGTGACTTGACTCCGCTTTCTTATTTGGCTGGTGCAGTCATTGGTGAACGCGATGTGATGTACAAGGGTGAACGTAGGCCTTCTTTGGATGTAATGAAGGAATTGAATATTGCGCCCCACAAGTTCCGCCCTAAAGAAGCGATTGCTATTATGAATGGAACGGCTGCGATGAATGCTGTTGCATGCATGGCGTTTTCGCGCGCTGAATACTTGTGCGACCTTGCTTGCCGAATTACGGCAATGATAACGGTTGCCATGAAGGGGAATGCGTATCACTATTACGAACGCTTATTCGAGGCTAAACCGCATCCGGGATTGGGCTTGGCTGCAAAGAAAATTCGCAGTGCGCTGAATCTTGATGTTGCCAAGAATGTTGTTCCCGAAAAGATTCAAGACCCGTATTCCTTGCGTTGTGCTCCGCATATCATTGGGCTTTTCTATGATTCTAGTGCATTCTTGCGCCAACTGATTGAAATTGAACTCAATAGCGCAAACGACAATCCGATTGTCGATCCGTTCACTCGGAACATTTTCCATGGTGGGCATTTCTATGGCGGTCATATTTGCCTTGCAATGGATACTTTGAAGAATATGGTGGCCAATGTTGCGGATCTTCTTGATCGTCAGCTCGCTATGATTGTCGATATCAAGTTTAATCGTAACTTACCGCCGAATCTTGCGGGTAGCAAGGGCGATTACGATATCAATCACGGCTTTAAGGCTGTGCAGATTGGAGTCTCGGCGTGGACTGCAGAAGCGCTCCACCTTACAATGCCGATGAGCGTGTTTAGCCGTTCTACGGAATGTCACAATCAGGACAAGGTCAGCATGGGGACAATTGCGGCTCGTGACTGCATTCGCATTTTGGAGCTTACGGAACAGGTGGCTGCGGCGGTGCTTTTGGCTTCGGCTCAGGCGCTCCGCATTCGCTTGGAACGTAATGAAATTGACATGGACCGTCTCAAAAATCTCAAGGATACGTACGATCAAGTTTTTGCAAAATTTGAACCGCTTGAATGTGACCGTCAACTTGAAAAGGACTTGCGCAACACATTGGAACTCATTCGTAGCAAGTATTATGCGGTATAGAGGAGTCTTGGAATTTTATGGCAATAAAGAGAATTAAAGAAAGTGTCGAATTTCAAGTTGAATTTTACGATGTCGATTCTATGAAGGTCGCATGGCATGGCAACTATGTGAAGTTTATGGAAGTGGCTCGTTGTGCGTTGCTTCGCAAAATTGGCTATGATTACAACGAAATGACACGTAGCGGCTATATCTGGCCGGTTGTAGATTTGCATATTAAATATGTACGTCCGATGATTTTTATGCAGAAAATCCGTGCCGAAGTGACTCTCATGGAATATGAAGTTTGCATGAAGCTCTCGTATAAATTTGTCGATGCAGAAACTGGTGTTGTGCTAACAAAAGCTGAAAGCACCCAAATGGCGGTCGATATGAAAACGAAGGATTCGCTGTGGGCTTGCCCACCTTGTTTTGTCGATAAGGTGAAGGCACTTTTAGCGAAGGAGTCTGCAAAGAAATAAGGAGTTTGCTATGTTGTTTAAACGAAATATTTTCGTTTTGTTGTTGTGCGTGATTTATGGCTGTGGCGTAGCGATGGCTGATGTTTTCGACCATCCGGTAAATAAAAAGACAAAGCCGGAATTAGAAAAAGCTTTAGCAAAAGTCATGAATTACGAAGTGGCCTCTGGCGACTTTAAGCAGACTAAATCAATTAAGAAAAGAAATCGCAAATTCGTTTCAACGGGAACGTTCATGATTTCTAAAAAGAATGGCATTATTTGGAAAACGCAAAAGCCTATTTTTTCGGAATTGGCGCTTAATAATGGCGGTATTTTCGAACGCGATTCTAGCGGCCAGTCGCACATGCTTTTGCCCAAAGATAATCCTATTTTTGCAGATTTGTCTAAAAATATTCAATCGTTTTTTTCTGGGAAAATATCAGAATTGGAGACAAAATTCCAGGTATTCTATGAAAAAAAATCTTGTGGTTTTATAATGGGGCTTGTTCCGCAAGAAGCTATGGTCCGCATGGTTATTGATAATGTTGTCATTGAAGCATGCAAAAATATTGATAAAGTCACTATCACAGATGGTGAAAAAACACCTGTGATGCTTGATTTCCTAAATTACAAGATTGTAGGGAAGGCTATGCAGAATCGCACAAGTTCTGTGCCATAACATGAGTTTTTATGAAATTCTTTAACGGAAGACGATTGAATGCAAAAACGGGAATTATCCTATGGGTGGCAATTCACGCCATCTTGATAGTTCTCGGTCTTTCTGTTCCGTGGAAGATGGATTCCGACTTGTATTCAATTCTGCCGGATTCCAATGAAATCAAGAATGTGAGTGCTGCGGAAAAAACGCTTAGCGCGTGCACCATGCGAAACATTACAGTTCTTGTCGGGCATGAAAATTTTGATGTGGCGCGTAGTGCGGCTGTGGCGCTGGATAGCGTATTTAAAGGTATTTCTTCGTTCGAAGAAACTCGTCTTTTCGTGAATGAAAAATCGATGGACGAAACGCGCGAATTTTTCTTTAATCATCGTTATACGTTGCAGGGGAGGAATGTTCGCGAAATCCTTGCAAGTGGTGATTTTGATGCTTTAAAGAAACGAGCGTTGCAGAAAATTTATGGTTCATTTTCTACTGCGAATTTGAATCATCTTGACGAAGATCCATTTTTGCTGGGTGATGCGGCGTTTGAAAATTTTGTACAAAATTCACCGATGGCGATGAGCCGTTTTAGCATACGTGAAGGCGTACTTTATGCGGTTGATTCTGGTGTGACTTATGTGATGTGGAATGCGGTTCTCTCGGAGAAAGTCTCTTCGATTTCATCTGGAGACCATATCATTGCGCGATTGAATCATGTGCTTGATTCTTTAAAAAAGGTGCAGCCGGGGCTTCTTGTGGCTAAATCGGGCGTTCCGTTCCACAGTTACGAAAGCTCTGACCGTGCGAAGAGCGAAATTGCTTGGATTTCGGGCGTTTCAATCGTGCTGATTTTACTTTTACTGTTATACGTTTTCCGCTCGACGATTCCGATTGTTGCAACTCTTTCGACGATTGCGATTGCCATTTTCACGGCGCTTGCTTTTACGTGGTTTATCTTTGGCAAGGTTCATGTCTTTACGCTTGTTTTTGGCACCAGTATAATTGGCGTAAGTATCGATTACGCGGTACACTTTTTTGTCCATAAAAAAGCGGGCGTGCGGAATGTGCGTTCGAGTATTATCAAGGGGCTTCTGCTCGGCTTCTTGACGACGGAACTCAGCTATATCGCGCTTACATTTGCGGATTTTTCGCTATTGCGCCAAATGGCTGTGTTTTCGATTGTGGGTCTGTTGAGCGCGTTCTTGACGATTACGCTGTTGTTCCATGCGGTATTTGAAAATGCAGATGGTCTCAAAAATGCCGCAAAATCGGAGCCCCAAAATCTCCCGACAAAATTCCCAAAAGTTTTTCTTGATGCTTATTCAAAGCTCCCCAAGTGGGGTGCTCGATTGATATTAGCGCTGTTTATTGCCGCTCTTTTGCCTGGGCTTAAATTGCTTAATGTCCATACGGATATCGGCAATTTTTACACGATGAATGATGAGATTAAAGCCTCGGAAGCGTTGACCTCGAAACTGAATAATTTGGGTGTTTCACCGACTTATTTTATTGTGGAAGGGAAAGATGAAAATGACGTTTTGGAAATGGAGGAAAAACTTACACAACGCCTTGCAAATGCTGAAAATGAGGGGCTTTTAAAATCTTATTTGGCTGTATCAAATATTATTCCGAGCAATGAAAATCAGGAAAAGTCATATCGTGGCTTTCGAAAAATGATTTATGGAAATACGGGACTATTAAAAATTATAATTGAAAAACCAGGTAGCTATGCTACATCTAAAGCTAGCAATTATTTCACCGAGATTGGTGTAGAAAATGATTCTGCGATTATTGCTAGTTTTGGAAAAGAGAATCCTTTTGTATGGATGAATAATTTGCCTGATTTACCTCAGTCATTGAATTCTCTTCTTCGCATGCTTTGGATTGGCAAAGTTGGTGATAAATATTACAGCGCCGTTATCTTGCTTCACGTGTCCGATAAATTCGATGCTCAAAAAATTGCAGAAGATTTGCCGAGCGTTCACGTTGTCAACAAAATGCAAAACATCAATAACGCTCTTACAAAAATTTCGCATATTTCGCTCGTCTTAGTTGGTGCTGCTTATTCTGTTGTTTTCTTGATTCTTGTGGCTGTGTATAAATTCAAAGATGCTGTGCGGATTATCCGTGCGCCAGTTTTAGCGAGCCTTTTTGTTGCGGGTGTTTTTGGATACATGAGTATCGACTTCAATTTCTTTGCGATTGTCGGTGTGATTCTTACGCTTGGAATTGGGATTGATTATGCATTGTTCTTTAGAGAAGGTGGCCGCCAAAATCTGATAACGACTCTTGCGATTATGCTTTCGTCGATGACAACGCTTATTTCATTTGGCAGCCTCGCTTGCAGTGCTTTTGTGCCTGTCCATACATTCGGTCTTGCGGTATTGCTTGGCATTTCTTGCTGTTTTCTCATTTCGCCGTTTAGCGCTAAACGTTAATATTCTAAATTGTCGATATCTATGGAAGTCGAAAAAAGCAAATTGACGGGCGACCAGAGCCGTTCAAAACCTGTGTACATCAATGATTTTGGCCTTTATTGCATTTTAGGTGGCGATAAAGCTCAAGTTCTTGATGCGCTCAAGAATGGCGAACGTGGCAATTTTACCACGTACGATGTGGCTGGCGTTCAGCGCCCTGCGGCAACGATTGATTCCGAAACGCATCCTTCAATTGCTGATAAAAAGTTTGATAATCGCGTCAATCGACTTTCTCAAGCGGCTTTAGTCAGCGTCGAAAAGACTGTTAAAAAAGCGGTTGAAAAATACGGCGCAAACCGCGTAGGAATTTTTATCGGTTCCTGCGACAATGGCTCCGAAGCATCGATGGCCGCGCTCAAGTGCTTTAAAGAAACGGGAACTTTCCCGGAAGGCTACGTTCTCGATTACCAGCGGACTGATTTCCCGGCGCAATTTATTGCGCAACGATTTGGAATTACGGGATTGCTTTCGGTGCATTCTACAGCGTGTGCTTCTAGCGCGAGTGCTTTTGTTTCGGCGCGTAACAGCCTTTATGCCGGCAATTGCGATGTTGCGATTGTGGGCGGCGTCGATATTGCGTCCCTTTCGGTGATTCTTGGTTTTGCTTCGCTCGAAGCCATGAGCGATAAACCGACGAATCCATTTAGCGCGAATCGTTCTGGCCTTACGCTTGGCGATGCGGCCGTGTATTTTGTGGTGACCCGCGAGCCTGATGCTGATCTTTGCACGGTTGATTGCGAAAATCTCAAAGTAATTGGTTTTGGCGAAAGCGCCGATGCAGACCATATCACGGCTCCACGTGCCGATGGGGAAGGCGCTTATCAGGCTATGAAAGCTGCGCTTGCAGATGCTGGCCTTAATGCCTCTCAAATTGGTTACGTAAATTTGCATGGAACAGGGACGGAATTGAACGATGCTATGGAAAGCCGCGCTGTTCATCGAATTTTTGCTGACGACATTGGTGTGGCAACCGCTGATGTTCCGGTAAGCTCCACAAAAGCATTGACCGGTCACACGCTTGGTGCTGCTGGCGCGTTGGAACTTGCATTCTGTTGCTTGGCGTTAAAGAGCGGTAACAAAAGCGGCGCATCTCGTAATAACGAAAATGGCTGCGTTCTCCCGGCGCATCTTTTTGATGGCGTTGTTGATCCGAATCTCCCTCCGTTGCATTTGGTAAAAGCGGGCGAGACTGCAAAGAATCTCAAATATTGCATGAGTAATTCATTTGCCTTTGGTGGTTGCAACGTTTCCTTGATTGTCGAAAATGGTAGTGTATGACAGATGTTTTTGATACAAAAGAATCGGTAAGTGAACTCGTTCCTCACAAGGGCAAAATGTTTTTGCTGGACCGCGTTCGTGATTACGATTTGAAAGAAAATTCCATTACGACCGAAATCGACATTTCTCGTGACAACTTGTTTTACGAAGAAGAACTCGGCGGCGTTCCTGCTTGGGTTGCTTTTGAATACATGGCACAAAGCGTTTCTGCTTTGTCGGGGCTTCATGGGCGCGCCAAGGGCGAAAAACCGAAAGCAGGCTTTATCATGAGTGTTTCAGGCTTTAAAGCGGATGTTCCTGTTTTTAAATCTGGCGAAACGGTCGTTATCAACGTGCTTGAAAATATCCGCATGGATAAAGCAGTTACGTTTGAAGGTTCTGCAACGGTCAATGGAACGCTTGCGGTCACGGTAAAACTCAATACAGTTGAAGTGGATGACCCTAAAAGTTCTTTAAATTGATTTTTGAGGTATGGTATAATGGAAAATGCAAAGTCTGTTTTAATTACGGGTGCAAGTGGCGGTATTGGGCTTGCTATTGCCGAAGCTGTTGCCAAAGAAGGCTACACGGTTGTCGCACATTACAATAAGAATTCTGCTCCGATTGATGCTCTTGCCGAGCGCATCCGCGAAAGTGGCGGAAACATTCGCACATTGCAATTCAACATTTGTGACCGTGAGCAATGCCGTGAAGTTCTAGAAAAAGACATTGCCGAAAACGGCGTGTACTATGGCGTTGTTACAAATGCGGGCGTCTGTGCAGATGCTGCGTTCCCTGCCATGACCGATGGATACTGGGACAAAGTTTTGAACACCAATTTGAACGGATTCTACAATGTCGTTCATCCAATTGTGATGCCCATGTGTCGCAAGCGCAAAGGCCGCATCATCACGATTTCTTCTGTTTCTGGCGTGATTGGTAACCGCGGCCAGGTCAACTACAGTGCTTCCAAGGCAGGCCTCATTGGCGCTACAAAGGCTCTTGCTACAGAACTTGCTAGCCGCAATATCACGGTAAATAGCGTGGCTCCAGGCGTGATTGAAACCGAAATGATTAAGGATGCTCCGCTCGACATGATTCTGCCGACCATCCCCATGAAGCGCGTTGGCAAACCTGAAGAAGTTGCTGCAACGGTTGTGTTCTTGCTTTCCGAAGGCGCTGCGTATATCACTCGCCAGGTCATTTCGGTGAATGGAGGATTGGCGTGATTCGCAGAGTTGTTGTTACCGGAGGCAGTTGCGTTTCATCTTTAGGGATGGAACTCGATGAAATTTTTGCGCAACTCAAGACTTTGAAAAATCACATTGTCCGTATGGATGATTGGGACAAGTATGCACAAATAAACACGCGTTTGGCAGGCCCAATTCTCTATGATTTGCCGGAGTATCCTCGCAAAAAGATTCGTGGTGCAGGGCGCGTTGGCGTGCTTGCTATAGCATCTGCAGACAAGGCGATGCAAATGGCTGGGCTAGTGAGCGAAAAAGAACTCCTTAAATCGGGGCGTGTCGGAGTTGCTTACGGCTCTTCTATGGGTAGCGTGCGTCCGCTTCTCGATTTTGTTTCCATGCAGAATCCGCCCTATGATTGCTCAAAAGTTTCGGCAACAACGTATATCCAGTCGATGCCGCAAACAACGGCAGTCAATGTGAGCTTGTTCTTTGGTTTGACCGGCCGACTCATTACGACAAATACCGCATGTACGAGCGGTAGCCTTTCGATTGGTTATGCTTACGAAGCGATTAAATATGGCATGCAAGATGTAATGATTGCAGGCGGTGCCGAAGAGTTGGCTGCAACAGAAACGGCAGTGTTTGACTCGCTTTTTGCAACGAGTGTCAAGAACGATTCTCCTGAAATTACGCCGGCTCCGTACGACCGCGACCGAGACGGCCTTGTTATCGGCGAGGGCGCGGGAACGCTTGTGCTCGAAGAATACGAGCATGCGAAGGCTCGCGGTGCGCATATTTATGCGGAACTTGTTGGCTTTGGGCACAATACGGATGGCGAACACATCACGCAGCCCAAGAAAGAGACTATGCAAAAATCTCTTGAAATTGCTCTTGATGATGCGCAAATTTCACCGGATGCCATTGGCTATGTGAATGCACATGGAACGGCAACGCATTATGGCGATATCGCCGAAAGCTGGGCTACGTTCAATGCGTTCAAGCAACGTTCAGTCGCTATTTCAAGCCTTAAGAGCTACATCGGGCATACGCTTGGCGCGTGCGGCGGAATTGAAGCATGGCTCGGCATTAACATGATGAATCGCGGTTGGTTCAGCCCCAACTTGAATTTGAAAAATATCGATCCGGAATGTGCTCCTCTCGATTACATTACCGGTGACGGGCGTGAAATTGACACGGAATATGTAATGTCAAACAACTTTGCATTCGGCGGCATCAATACTTCGCTCATTTTCAAACGAATGTAGGAGTCTTTCTGAGTAGTCATCCTCGCGTTGCGAGAATCCGTAATTTCTAGGTCCTGCATTTGTCGAAAAATCTAGGACTTTTCTAGTAATTTTTCTACGGTCGCGATAATCTTGTCGCGTTCACCGCACCAGTTCGGAGCAATCAAAAGTTCGCTCGAGCTTTCACCACTGAATCGTTCAATGGCGATGTTCTTGCCGATAATCTTAATCATCTCGGCAACCGCTTCGCAGTATTCTTCAAACGAAAGCAATTTGATTTCGCCGTTGGCAAAATCTTGTGCCATCACCGTTCCCACAACAATATGGAGCGGGTGAATTTTCACCGCGGCAAGATTCAAATCGTAAACGACTTGTGCCGTGTGCTTGAAGTCTTCCATCTTTTCGCCAGGGAGCCCGACAATCACATGTGTCGTTACTGTGAGGCCAGCAGCTTGGCAACGCTTTACGGCATCTTCGAATTCGGCAAGTGTATGACGGCGATTAATGCCTGCGAGCGTCAAGTCGTTTGCAGTCTGGAGGCCTATTTCAACGATTATCGGCTTTTTGCGGTTGAGCTCGGCGAGGTATTCGACCTTCTCGTCTTCAAGGCAGTCCGGTCGCGTACCAATCGCAAGCCCAGCAATTTCTGGATGCTTGATAATCGGGTCGATGATGCCTTTCAAATGTTCAAGCGGCGCATGCGTATTCGTGTATGGCTGCAAGTAGGCGAGGATGCCTGCATTCGGGTACTTGTCGCGAAGCTTTGGAACAAATTTTTCGAGCTGTTCTTGAATAGAAACTTTAGCTTCGTCAAAAACAGGACTGAAACTGCGGTTGTTGCAGTAGCTGCATCCCGAAAATCCCTTGGTTCCATCGAGGTTCGGGCAGCTCATTCCGCCATTGAGCGGGAGCTTGCGTACCTTGAGGTAGTTCGGGAATAGTTCCAAAAGTAAATCGCGATAAGGTTTGTAATGCATGGCCTAAAGATATAAATAAATCGAGTGTGAAAAATGTCAATGATGCGTAGATGGGACGATTGTATCAATTTTTATGTTTCGTTTAATCAAGCTATCTTTAATAAAAAATGATTTCATTTTTAACTGATAGGTGGTGTCATGAATGGTCGTGTCAAAAATGAATTTTTCGTTATATCTTCGACCTTTAATTTTTTCATTTGTTTCGTATACTATTCCATTTTTATATAAGAACTCTTTCTTTAATTTAACTTTTATGGAATCGGGTTTTATAGAATCTGTATTATCGGTTTTGTTCAAATTCTTACAACTTATGCGATCATAACAATTCATTTGTTTTGCTTCAACCCATCCGTGTAATTGGAGTGAAAATCCAGGACATTCTTCTGCACGATAAAGAAATGTTATATGATTGCAATCAATTGTGGTGTCTTTTAATATCGTTGGCGGAATTTCAGAATAGCAAGAACTTTCGACATAAACGAAAAAAACAAATATAAAGAGAAATGATAATTTATTCATCTTGAGCATCCTTTTTATCGAAAGTCTCTACAATCATACAAAAATTTTAACTATTTGAATAGGTTTTCTTTTAAAAGGTGGGAGGGGTGTCTTGAGTCTCTCCTCTATCCAAATACACTTGCTACACATTTTACAATGTTCGTATTATACTTGGGCTAAAAAGGGGCTTTGTGCTCGCGGAATTCCCTGTTCAAGTATATATTTAAGCTAGAAATAATTGGATCCTTCACTGTCGTTTAGGATGACACTAAAGATGTTGTCGACGGCTGTTGAATGTTCCTGATTAAATCATAAATGAGGTTTTCATGATTTTAAAGAACAAAAAGGCTCTTGCGATTGCGGCGACCGTTGCCATGGCATTTTCTGTGCCGTCTTTTGCACAGTTGAATAATGGTGATATGGAGTATGGTGACGGTGGCTGGTATTTGTGGAACAATCCCGATGGCCCGGCAAAAGCAGAATCGCAGATTGCCGTGCAGGGGCTTGGTGTCGATGGCTCTCAGGGCGCAAAGGTCGTGGTGAAGGAACTGCCGAATCCGTGGTGGGGCTTGCAGCTTCAACCGCCTAAATTCCTTGCTGATTCAGGCTTTTACAAGCTTACCTTCAAGGCTAAGGGCAATATGCCGATTAATTCCGTGGTGCAAGGTGGCCCGCCGGACTACCGCCAAAAAGAAAGCGCTTCGTTTGACTTGACGGACAAGTGGCAGACTTATGAAATGATTTTCCTTGCTGACCAGAAGGGTTACGGCCTCAACAACATTACGTTCCAGATTGGTCTTAAGAAGGGCTGGATTCAGCTCGATGATGTCGAGGTCGAAAAGATGGACGAAATGTCAGACCCGGCATGGTACGAAGCAGCAGACTCTCGCATCGATAGCCTCCGCAAGGCGGATTTCACGGTCAAGGCGAATCCGGGCGAAAAGGTCCATGTGAAGCTGTTGCGCCATTCGTTCCCGTTCGGTACGGCGCTCGCTCTCTACGACACCAAGGACAGCACTGAAAACTGGTACCGCAATGCCGCCAAGAAGTACTTCTGGCATGGCGTCTCTGAAAACCAGTTCAAGTGGCCGGAATACGAACCGAAGAAGGGCAAGATCAAGCGTGAAGAAATGAAGGAATACACCGACTTCACGGCTCAGAATCACTGGAAGCTTCGCGGTCACGCTCTCATGTGGAGCCACCAGGGCTACGGTTTCGACAAGCACTACAGCAACAAGGGTAGCTGCGAAGAAATGGCTGAAAAGCTCAAGGCACGCATCAATCGCGACCTCAAGGAATACAAGGGCAAGATTACGGAATACGACGTGTGGAACGAACCGATTCATGAATCCTGGACTTTCAACAAGTGTGGTTGGGAAATTCTCGATAGCGCATTCGTATGGGCTCACAAGGCTGACCCGAAGGCAATCCTCTACATCAACGATTACAACGTCGTCGCCGCTGGTGAAACGGACCGCTATTACGGTTTGATCAAGGGTATGCTTGACCGCAAGGTGCCTGTGATGGGCATTGGCGTGCAGTGCCACTTTGGTCTCCGTCCAGTGATTCCGGGACTTATTAAGGCTCGTCTCGACAAGCTCGCTTCTCTCGGCCTCCCGATTAAGGTGACTGAATTTGACGTGGGCGATTGGCAGCTCGGCATGAACGATACCGAAGAAGTCCAGGCCGAAAAGTTCGAAACCTTCATCCGTACTGCCTTTAGCCACCCGGCTGTGAACGGCATTGTGCTCTGGGGTTTCTGGGACAATCGTCACTGGGTCAAGAACGGAGGCATGATTGCTTCTGATGGTCGCGAAAAGCCCGCTGCAAAGCGCGTCTACGACTTGTGGCACAAGGTCTGGACGACTGACCTCTACGCAACTGCCGACGAAAATGGCGAAGCCAAGTTCCGCGGATTTAAGGGCTACTACCAAGTCAACGCTGGCGACAAGAAGTACCAAATTACCGTGAAGTAGCTGTGAGGCTTGCGTCATCCTGAGCCCGTTAGGTGAAGGATTCAGTCAAGTCAAAACTTCACTGGATTCTTCGCTACGCTCAGAATGACGAGTTGCGAATGCCTTTTTCAAAAGCCGCTTCATGCGGCTTTTTCTATTTTATAAGCATGAAACAGAAAATCCCCGGAATCCTCTTTTTACTTGCCATGCCTCTCTCAGTCCTCTTGTACATCAAGGTAGAGGCGTTCTCGGGTTCCGAAATTCTCGGGCTCTTTTCTGCCGTAGCACTTTACGTAGTTGTTGCGCTTGTCATCGCGCTATTATTCAATAAAAAAGAGCAGTAACCAACCTTATTCTTTAACGAATTTATGCGGCAGTAGTCTAACCCCAACAGGGTTTAGCTTAGCATGGCCGCCTACATTTGAAGGCAATTGTAAGCCAAATCCCGAAGCTCTTAGACGCTCGTCACTAATTCCTTTGTTTACAAGAAATTCGTAAATAACAGTCGCACGCGCTTCGGACAGAGCTTGAGGAACCATTGCTTCTCCAGGCTTTACACTGCATTGAATTTCAATTGCAATTTGCTTGTTATGGCGCATGATCGAAACCACATCGCTAAACGCCGTGTAAGCCGAATTAAGCGGTTTGTCAGTCCCCTTGTGGAACTGAATACGCCTTGCAATCTTATCGAGGTTTTGTTTTTCGCGGATGGGGCATCCGTTTTGGTCTACTTCTGTCCCTTCAAGAGTGTTGGGGCAATTGTCGAGATAGTCGAAAATACCATCCTTGTCAGAATCAATGGGGCAGCCCCTCTTGTCTACAGGTGCATTTTCTGGAGTTGCTGGGCATTCATCTTCTTCATCGAAAACGCCATCGCGGTCAGTATCTACTCGACAACCTAAACGGTCTACTTTCACTCCTGTTGGTGTGTTTTCGCATTTGTCAACATTGTCGGGGACACCGTCTTCGTCAGAATCAATGGGGCAGCCATACGTGTTTACAATTTCTTTAGGCATGCTTGTTGGGCACTGATCCCATTCATCAGGAACACCGTCTTCATCGCGATCCAAGAAACATCCATATTTATTGACCATAAGTCCAGATGGCGTGTTGGGGCAGGAGTCCTGTATATCAGGAATTCCGTCTTCATCTGTATCCAAAATACAGCCTCGATCGTTAACTTGTTCTCCAGGAGCTGATTTGGGGCATTTGTCTAGTTCGTCCGGAATACCATCTTTATCGGCATCACGAATACATCCAAATTCATCAACAGGATACCCTTGCTTTGTGTCAGAGCATTCGTCCATGTAGTCCGGAACGCCGTCTTCATCATTATCAAACGGGCACCCGCTTTCGTCGATAAGCACTTCTGGGGGTGTGTCTGGACATTTGTCTAAGTCATCAGCGATACCATCGCTATCTTCGTCTGGGGCGCAACGGTACTTGTTTTCCTTTAAAGTGCGACCGGACTTAGGGCACGAGTTCAAACGCTGCTTGTAGTCTTCAATCCTTCCACTGAGGTCGAATGTTCTACTGAGCTTGATAGAAACTGCAATTGGAGGGCTTCCCGGAACGGTGTAAGAATATTCATGCCCCTTGTTCTTTATTGTAATTGCTTGTCCGCGACTGACTTTACGCTTTCTGAAGAGATCCATGCCAAGATCGGCGTTGATTGAAAGCGTTGTGAATTTTGGAAGTCTAAGTTTCAAGCCTGGAGAAAATCTCAATTGATCGTTCAAGAAACCTTGGAAGATATCTTTTGAACGAATTCGTGTCTCTCCAGATGTTTCTAGGACAAGCGATACCCATTCGTAGGGGAACAAATTGATACCCGTACCCCAGATAAAAATATTCTCGCCATTTTCAATGTTTCTAAGAATACCGGCGTAATTATTCCAGTTGATATTTCGATGAATGTTCATCGTTAAGTATAGCGTTCCGGCAACAGCTAAATCGGCTGCAGAATAGGAGTTTGTGTAGCCACCTTTATGGATATACCAAAGATGTCTTGGACGTAAACCTTTTTCGTTTGTTCCCGTTGGGAGAAACACTTCAAGTGCTGCCGCCGCATTAAACAAGTCTCTCAGCGATTGGTTGGGAAGTTGAGCCCTGACCAAGAGTCCTAGGTCGCCAAAGCCAAGTCCCTTGAGTCTTGTTCCACCGGCATCACCATCGTAGTGGACACTCACATTAAGTCCAACTTCCAAGTAATCGAGAATTCCGTATCCGACGTAGCCGATAACGGAGTTCGAGGGGGATTTGGTCAAATCTCTTTTATTGCCGTTTTCATCGACGATATAGCCTTCGATACTGGCAGGCTTATTGCTGCTAGCCATTTCGAAACCACCCATGATGAACAGGTCGCCAGGACTGAGAGTGCGGGCTCCGGGGACATGGATTCCGCTGTTATTGATGAAAAATCCAGATTGCGCGAACAGAAAAACGGCGCTAACGAGAAGTGTTAATAGAAATTGTTTCATTTTTCATAAAGAATTTAGACATTTTTTGGGATTATCTGTTTGCATTTAAAAAATTATGTATATATTTCACTTCCGAAGTGAGAAACAAGAATTCCACAAACAAATTGCCGTCATGGCATAGAAAATCGCAAACGGCCTACAAGGTCAACAGGGTGATTATTATCCTGCAAATTGTAACGGCTATTGCGATGTGTGGTGTTATTCTTTACGGTATGAACAGATTGATGCAATAAACTGGAGGAAAGCTTATATGAGCATAGCTTACTATTGTGGTCGTCGTCCTAAGAGTGATGCGTTTGATGATACTCCCGATCCATCTTTCTTGGGCGAAGAAGACGATCTGATCAAAGAAGAAGAAGAAGAACCGCAAGAAGAAGTTGACGAAGAAGTTGATTTTGACAAGCCATCCTTTGGCCGTAATCCCATTTGGTCTGACTACGGCGAAGACATGGATTTCGACCAGTGATATGGTCGAATACATTTCTTAGACTCGGCTTCGCACTTGTTTTTTTAATGTTGTCCGCCTGCGCTTCCAAGCAGGCGAAGGTTGCCGCGTCTTCGCAGGGGAGGCCTATTCCTACGGAAAAGGTCTCTATCGATGTATCCGGAACAAATCCAGGCAAAGAAATCGTTGGAGATTCTACTAGGCCTTCCTGGGTCTATTATCAGTATGGTCTTCAAGCTATCGATAACAATGAATGGGCTGTTTCCAAGCATTACCTCGAAGAATCGCTCCGATTGTTAGTCACAGAAAAGTACGACTCTTCCAAGAGCCGCCTTACGCGTTCCGAAGACTCGATTTATAGAATGCAGATGCCTGTGCGCATTGTCCAGGCGCTAGAAGATGTTTACCCGAACCTTTCACAGGATGGGGATGATTCTACTTCTGTCGATAGTCTTTCGATTGATGGCGTGGACGCTTACGACGAAAATGCGGCGGACAGTGCTTCGATGCGCGTCATCGAAAACTTCTTGGATACGGTGGATGCAGGGCGATTCTCGCTCCCGGTTCGCTTTAACGAGCGCGTCATGCAAGAAATCTACTACATGACAACGACTGCACGCGGCTTTATTACAAGGTCTCTTACTCGCAAAACCGCTTACGATTCCTTGATTTATACAAAGCTCGCGCAAAAACGCATGCCGCGAGACCTCATCTATTTGGCATTGGTTGAATCCGGCTTTAACGTGAAGGCTTACAGCCGTGCAAAAGCGGCGGGCATGTGGCAGTTTATCCCTGAAACGGGTATCCGCTATGGCTTGGAAGTTGATTTTTGGGTCGATATGCGTCGCAATCCGGAACTTGCAACCGATGCTGCATTGAGTTATCTCTCCAGCTTGTATGCTGAATTTGGCGATTGGCTTTTGTCGATGGCGGCTTATAACTGCGGTGAAGGCCGAATCCGCCGTTTGATTCGCGAAAAGAAAGCTGATTCCACGTGGGGGGACCGTCCAGTCACTTATTGGGACTTGCAGCTCCCGCAAGAAACCATGCACTACGTGCCACGAATTCTTGCTGCAATGGTCATTGGGCACTTCCCAGACCATTATGATGTTGCAATTGAAAAGCGCCATTTGCCGGCGTACGATACCGTGACCGTATTTGATTCGTTCTCGATGGATGAAATTGCAAAATTCTTGAAAGTCCCCGAAGACACTCTTCGTACGTTGAACATGGAACTTACCATGTGGTGTACGCCTCCTAATCGTGATGCTTATTTGCTCCGATTGCCGTATGGAACGCGAGCCGCCTTTGTCCAGAATTACGATCGCATGGAAAAGAACGGATTTTCAAGCTGGAAACAGCATAAGGTCCGTAAGGGTGAATCTATAGGCAATATCGCCCAACAATATGGCGTTCGAGTAGCTGAAATTCAGCGAGCAAACGACATGAAGAAGAACGCGAAACTTAAGGTGGGCAGAACACTTTTGATTCCCGTGAAGGTTGCTCCACGTCGTTCTACAGGCAAAAAACCGACCAAAGTCCGTACGTATGTTGTTCAGCTAGGGGATAATTTGGGCTCAATATCTCGGCGTTTTGGCGTTTCTCAGGAATCATTACGTGTTTGGAACAACATTGATGCCGGTTATAACGTCAAAAAAGGTGATACCATTTATGTTTCCAAGCCGGATTTGAAGCCGAGCAGTTTTGTACAACAGCGTGTAGCACTCAAGAAAGGCGAGAAATATATCGTCAAGGAAGGCGATACCTACGCGCTCATCGCAAAACAGTACAAAGTTCCGGTGTTCCTCTTATTGCAGGCCAATAGCGGCTTTACCAAGCGCTTGACCATCGGTGATTCCCTTTCTATCCCGGTTTACGTTCGTCCGCCGCGTAAAATGTCTAAGGCTATTGATGACGAAGTTCCAGTTGTAGAAGTGGCCAAGGCTAATGAAACTACCGATTCCAAGAAGTCGAACAAAAATTCCAAGAAAGCCGCAGAACCGGCTGCGTCTAAAAAGCAGCCGGTCAGCACGACGATTATCTACACAGTTGAATCCGGAGATAATCTGTTTGCAATTGCCAAAAAGTATTCGACAACGGTTAACGCAATTCGTGAAATGAACGAAATGGGTAATTCCTCGAACATCAAGGTCGGGCAAAAACTCAAGATTCCGGGCTCTGCAGCTCCGGCGCCAAGCACCCCGAAGGTCGAAGAAATCACCCACGTTGTTAAAAAAGGCGAAGGTCTTTGGGACATTTCGCGCCAGTACGGCGTGACGATTGAAGATATTGTGAAGTGGAACGGACTCAAAGACACGAAAATCAAGATTAATGAGAAGCTAAAAATCAAGACAACAAAGAAAAACAAGAAGTAGAGTCGTGTTTTTAATAAAAAAAAGTGTAAATTCGTGTTTTTTTTGTTATAAATCGAAAAAAATAGTGTAGTTTTAACTTGAAAATTCAAAAAAAATTCATTGGAGTATAATATGAAGAAGAAACTCTTGGCTCTCTGTGCTGCTGGTCTCATTTTTTCCTTGACCGGTTGTGAAGAAACCATGGACCCGAACGATCCGCAGTCTGTTCGCAGATATTTGACGAAAAAGCAGATTGGCTTTACGCCGAATCAGTTCGTCTCTTACGCCGTCAATAGCGATACCGCCAAGATGACACTTTTCCTTCAGGCTTCTTTTGAAATTGACCAGCCGGCTGACAATGGCAACAACGCTGTTGCTATCGCAGCAAACAAGGGCAACATGATGGTGCTCAACTACTTGTTCGATCATGGTGCTAAGGCTAATGTCAATAACGGTAATGGTGAACCGGTGATTGATAACGCCGTCATGATGGGCAATAAGGAAGTTGTCCTTCGCCTTTTGGAACAGCTCAAGAAGGAAGGCGTAGAACCGCAGAACCTCGCTACGGCAGTGCTTATCGCCGCAAAGACCGGCAAGGCCGACATGCTCGAAGTTCTTGCTAACGCTGGCGCTCCGCTTGAAAACCGCAGCCCGGATGGTTACATGCCGATTCATTGGGCTGTCAAGTCTGGCAACTACGACGCTATGATGTTCCTCATCCAGAAGGGTGTTGATGTGAACGCTAAGTGCGGTCAGGGCTATTCTGTGCTCGACTGGGCAACGAACGAAGGTTATACTCGTTTGATTAAGGCTTTGAAGAAAGCAGGTGCTAAGCTTACAGCAAAGTATAAGATTGACTCTCGTGGCAAGTAATTAGTTTGCTTTTTTAACACGTCATCCCGGCTTGGAAGCCGGGATCTTTTTTATTTTTTCTAACTTTATTCCAAAAGATTAACAGGAGTTTTTATGTCCGTTCAAGTGATGGTTAATGGTATTCCGGGAAGCATGGGCCGCATCGTGGCCGAAACTTGCGTAGCCCGCGGTTTGGAACTTGTCCCGTATTCTTTGACAGGTGAAATAATTGTCGAAAACGAAGCCGAAGTTGCAGGCAAGACGATTCAGCTCTTGAAGCCGAGCAACCGTGAAGCCCGCATCGGTGAAGTGCTTGCCAAGTATCCGAACATGATTTGCATTGACTACACGCACCCGAGCGCCGTAAACGACAACGCAGCTTTCTATGTGAATCACAAGATTCCTTTCGTGATGGGTACGACCGGCGGTGACCGCGAAGCACTTGCTAAGCTTGTTGCCGACGCCAACCATCCGAGCGTGATTGCTCCGAACATGGCTAAGCAGATTGTTGCTTTCCAGATGATGATTGAATACCTCGCTAAGGAATTCCCGACGGCGTTCAATGGCTACAAGCTTTCTGTTGTCGAAAGCCACCAGAAAACCAAGGCCGACACGAGCGGTACCGCAAAGGCTGTTGTCGGTGATTTCCAGAAAATGGGCTTTGATTTCTCCGTCGATGATATTGAAAAAGTTCGCAACGAAAAGGAACAGATGGAACGCATGCACGTACCCGAAGAATATCTCGGTGGCCACGCTTTCCATACCTACAGCCTCGATAGCGAAGATGGTACGGTGCATTTCGAATTCCAGCATAACGTTTGCGGCCGTAAGATTTACGCCGAAGGCACTGTAGATGCAGTGAACTTCCTCGCATGCCACATCGCAAACGGCACCGCCAAGCCGTTCAACATGATGGACGTCTTGCGCTCTGGAAAGATGCGTTAATGCGCTCCTATATCCTCCGTCGTTTGCTGCTAATGATCCCGACGCTCATCGGGATTTCATTGGTGTGTTTTATCTTGATTCAGCTCTTGCCCGGCGGCCCCGTGGAAGAGTTGATTTCTCGTGCGCAGCAGGCGGCTTCGATGAAGGGAGGGGTAGATGCATCCAAAGCGCTTTCGCCCGACCAAATTGCGCAAATCCAAGCGTACTTTGGCTTTGACCAGCCCGCGTGGAAACGCTACCTCACGTGGCTTTGGAACGTGTTGCATTTGAATCTCGGTGAAAGTTATACGTACGGACTCCCCGTGTGGGATGTTATCGTAAGCCGTTTCCCGATTTCGCTTTTCTTTGGCGTAACGTCGTTCTTCTTGAGCTACCTTATCTGCATTCCGCTTGGCCTCTGGAAAGCCGTACATCACGGAAGCAAACTCGATTCATTTACAAGCGGTGTGATTTTTTCGGGCTATGTGATGCCGGGTTATGCGCTTGGCATTTTGCTCATCATTTTCCTCGCGGGAGGCTCGTACTTGGACATTTTCCCGCTAGGCGGCCTCACGAGCGATGATTTCGAAGACTTTAGCTTTTTCGGTAAAGTATTCGACCTCGCGCAACATTTGGCGCTCCCGATTTTCTGTTACATGATTAGTGAATTTGCGTTCCTCACATTCCTCATGAAAAACTCTGCGCTCGAGGAACTGGGCCGCGATTACATGCGTACGGCGTTAGCAAAAGGCCTTAGCTTTAAACAAGCGCTTGTCCGTCACGCCCTCCGCAATGCGCTTATCCCGATTGCAACGCGCCTCTCTGAAATTTGCACGCTCATGTTTGCGGGCGCACTCCTTATCGAAAAAGTCTTCGACATCGATGGCATGGGACTCTTATATTACAATTCCATGGTCAATCGCGATTACAATGTGGTCATGGGAATTATCTTCCTCAGTAGCCTCATGGCCATGGTTGGTCGACTCTTTAGTGATATACTTTATACGCTAGTCGATCCAAGAATTAAATTCTCATAGATATAAAAAAGCCGAGTGAGTAAATCTCATTCGGCTTTTCTTGTAACTATAAACTAGGAATTATTCTTTCGTCTAAACTATTCCCATTGCGACTGCGCTTCGCTTGTCGCATGTTCGCGCGGCTCGGTCATGGAAAATGCAAGCATTTCCCGCGACACTCGCCTTACTGACGCTTACGCCTACGGCTTCAGCGTCTGCTTGTTCGCCTCGGTCATAAAAATGAGCAAGCTCATTTTTGCGACACTCGGCTCCTGTACCTTTGTAACCTTCGTTCCAACATGTGTAATCGTTCGTTCCAACCAGGTTTGCACCCTTCGTTTGCAACTTTGTTTTCAACGTCATCCCGAACCATCGTTGCCAGCTCGTTGCAAAAAGAAGGCCCCTTTGGTTCTAACAATCGCTTCAAACCCTTTTGTAACCTGGGTTTGAACGGGGTTTCAACCCTTGGTTCAACCCTGGTTGCAAACCCCGTCGCAAACAAAAAAACACCGAGATTAACTCTCGGTGTTTGCAATCTTGGGTTGGAACCGTGGTTCACACAAAGTGGAACGGGCGGTGCAAAGTTACATAGAGAGTTTTCTTTCGAAGCTCAATATACCTTTTTGACGAAACTTAAGCAAGTAGAAAACTCACAAAAATATTGGTTTATGATGTAAAATTGAGAAAACCCTTCCCAACAGGGACATCCACATGGATATTGCCGCTGGGGTAGATTTTGGTTGATTCAACGCTTTAGAACGACTGCCTTATCCACACGTGGACCGTCCTTGATGATTCGTACGGCAGTGTTTTTTTTTGCGATGGGATTTTTTTTGTTGGTCTTCAAACCGTTTTCTGGTCTCGTCCTCAATCAACTGCATCATCTCTGGGAATAGTTTTTCTGCATATATTTCGGCGATGTGTTCGAGTTTGATTACTTCTTCTTTAGCAGCATCATCCATCTCCAAATTCCAATAATTCTCTGCGTAGCAGCAATATTCATAAGTCCATGAATGAACGATTCCATCACGGATTGCATCTTCAAGGGTGGATTCATTTACGTCTTTAACACCTTCAATCATATCCTTGACTGTTTCAACAAAAATTCGTGGGTTATCGCATTGTTCGAGCGTTGGGTAGCCTGCACAATTTAGGATTGCATTTCTTTTGGTTCCCGTTGCTGAAATTGGTCCGAATTGTGCTTCGCATAGTACGTCGCTTATGAGTCCATCGCAAGCATCTTCGTCGGATAGTATTTTGATGATTTTTTTCTTCACGTCATTGACAACGGCTATTTTCTGGAGGTCGATATCGTGGCTAAATTCTTCTGAATAGGTTTCGGCGATGTGTTCTATTTTTTCTTGGTTTTTCATAGTTTTTTCCTTTTGTTTTTTGGTTCACTAGGTTTATTCTGGTTGGTGAATAGACCCAACCTTTTTAATTTTCGTTGGCCTTGAGAGTTTGGCGTCTAATTCGATAGGCTTATAGACATCCGTTCGATATCCTTGATATCCTTTTAAGTAGGTGTTCACTCTGGCTTCGAATTGTAAGATGTCACCCTGTTTAAGATTGGCCTGGCAAAATCCTTTTGTTAGATTAAACCATAGATGGTCTGTAATTTTATCGCCATCGGTATCACGTATGTCGGTTAACAACACTGTTGTTTCCGTTCGCCCTTTCCAGCCACGTTTCATGCCGAAACGTTCAAAGACACCTTTAAAAGTGAGGCGTTCTTCAGAGCCAATGTTCATTAGTTCAGTTCTCATATTTTATATCCTTTTTTGTGTGTTTGGGTAAGAGTCCCCTATAGGGCTATCTTGTGGACAGTCCTTGGTTGAGCCCTTGTGGGGCGCTTTTTGATTGATGTACAGTCCTAGGTCACAAAGACCTCGTGTGGAATAAGGCCATCATAGGCCATTCCTTCCATACGGGAGAAGATGTTGCGGAAGCGTTTTTCAAGATTGTTCTTTGCGGTTTCTCCTTTAGTTGATAACAGTTTTCTGGTCAAGTTCCTGAGCATATTTGATGGCTTCATATTCACTGAGAGATACACCCCATGTTACAAGTATTTCCTCCATAGGTATACGGAGCCATGACTGTAAAGAGTCTACGAGCGCACGGTGTTTCCATGCGTCATGTATGTCACACCATGTATTGTCTTTCTGCATGTAACGGTATGCATGGCGGAAGAAACCGCACGTTTCGCATTCTGGACGCTTCCATTCCTTGATTGTCTCGAATGCTCCGTAAAGAATTGATTCAAGGGAATCGCCTTTGTCAATTAAATCAGGGTCATTCTCGGAAAGTGCTTCGATGTTTACATGTTCACGCCAGTACTTGTCATGTTCAGCATCATAGAAGAGGACGCCAAGAACCCTGATTTCCTTTACCGCCGAGAAAAAGTTATCCATCGTTAGACTTCTTGCTGCTTCCTCTATTTCTTTTTCTGTAATTTTTCTTTTCATGGTTTGCTCCTTTTTAATTTAAGTCTCACGGTTCTCATGTTCAGATTCCCATTTTTCGTACTTTTTTTGATTGGTTATTCTATAATTGTTGTTGACATGCATTGTCAATGACAAATTTTTGCCTGAATAAAGACGACTTGGGCTGGCCTTGTCGTCTATTTCAATCGACTATAGGTTTTAACAATTAAATGCTAACATAACTCAATATTGAACCCCTGAGATTTGATTTCATTCACGGTTTCGAGAACGAGTCCATACTCTTCACGAGCATTACCTACGAAACCTTTTTTTATGCCGATATCTAAGGCGATGCTGGTATTTTTCGTTTTACCTAGTCCATGGATAATAAAATCGTATTTATGGTGGTCTTTCCGTTCGTTCATTCCCAGACGCCGAACAAATAGTTGATGCTTGTCAACAATATCCTTGATTGTGCTGTATTGAGAGGTTAGAACATCGTCCACGTCCATTTGGGAGAATTGCTCTTGAATCCACTCAGACAAGCCCCTGGTCATCTGGATGTATTCTAGCTGTGGACGTAGTTCAGGCGGCAAACTGAAGGAACAGGTGATAGCAATGCGTCTTCTTGGTTTAGTAGTCTTTCCCATTGTATGTAACCTCAAGCGATAACTATAATATAACAAATTTTGTCAATGACAACAAGTGGTTTTGACAAAAAAGTTGTTTTTTTTTCAAAATGCCCCCAAATGACATCCATGAGGGGGTTATTACCCAAAGCGAGTGGTTTTTCGTACGTATGGCGGAAATACAGTAGTTAAAACCTGTTTTGGGTCTCTGGAGGGGTCGTTTTCCCTCCATGTCGCCTTAGCTAGTGTGTGTAGCTTCTTACGCCTTGCTAGGCGCCTTTTGCGGGGGTTTCATCAGCAAAGGGACCTTACACATGTTTCGCCTTGTTCTGGGCCTATGGGCTTGTTTTTGGGCGATTCCGGCCTTCCTCCATAAACCGTTGAAAACGGCTTTTGAAATTCTCCATTTTGCATTTGCAGCCTTGAAACATTCTTCTTTGGTAGAAGAATCGGAACTGCATAGCTGCTCAAATTCGCTGATGTTTATATCCCAATTCGGGACGATTCGTTTGTCCATTCTCATCAGTGAGGTAGATAGCGCCTTGGTCATTTCTTCCGTTGTGGCGACAAAGAGCCAATGATAAACTTTTTGGGCTATCCAGGTAAAGTCCATTGGGTTTCGCTCATCAGCTCCAGAAAGCTCCGTTGTCCTTTGGACAATCCAGTTGACTTGCCTGATGATTCCGTCATAGGATAGCGTAGAATCTGTGTCTAAATCAATGTCGAAATAGGTTGCCAATGCACGGGCGTTGTAGCACAGAGCTATGATTTGAAGGTCAACTCTCTTGTGCCTTGCCCCAACCTTGATTGGTCTTTGCAAGTTTTGATTCAGGTAAATGTTGCCCCAGTGGGCTATTGGGTAACTTGCTTCCCGAGGCAAATTCCTTTTATCTACGATTTCCATAAGAATCCTTGATGAGGACATCAGAATAAAAGGGGCGTCAGAATACTTTTCCCGTTTACTAAACCATGTTTTGAAGTCAGCTGTATCTTGCTGCTGTTTAATATGTGTGAGGGGGGAGGGAGGAGGGAGTTCGGCATCCACAGGGGGATTATAGGGAGGATTTACTTGCGGGTTCGCTTTGGGGTTGTCGTAGTTTTCTTCTAGGGAAATTTCTGCTATATCTTGCTGCTGTTTAATATGTGTGAGGGGGGGCTTGGGGAAGGAGAGGAGAGGCTCGACGGTTACGCATTCAGCTAATCCCTTGAAAATGGAGGGGAAATCGTTCAATGTGTACACAAGGCCGATTTCTCTTTCTGCCTGGTATGCGAGGTGAAAGCGTTCGGGGTATTTGTCTAGAAGGGCTGAGTTAAGGACCGAAAACGTTTTCTGCGTCACGTAGGCGGCCTGGGGGTCCCAGGCGGTTTCAAGGGCGTATTTATCATCGTATGTTAGGGGGAGACCCTCCTCCAGTTTCTTTCTTGCTTCTTTGGCTGTGTTTATAACCTCGTGGCCAAATATGTAGCCTGTCTCTTCGGTGACTTTTTGTCTCAAGGTTTCGTTGTCGTAGTTGAAAGGGGCTGTTTTTAGGAATACATGGAACTTAGTCTTGCCGTTGATGTCTTCCGCCACAAATCGCCCGATGTTGTCGCCAAATTCTTCGATATACTCCTCTTCATAATAAAAAACAGTTTCATTAGAGGATGATTCAATGACGAAACATGTATTCGCATTGTCATAATCGCATTTCTTGAGTTCAGCGCCCGTTTGAATGCCCAAATCATCGAAATCTACAAGAATAAAGTTTGATGGGTGGTAGTTTTCACCAGTTTCTTCATTCCTATACCACCATCTGTTCCTCATCCAGGTCAGACCGTAATCAGAAAGAAGTAACATAAGCTCAAAGAATCGATAAACGTTCCCCTTGAAGTGGACCTTGTAAATCTTTGAAGAACCGTTCTTCTTTAACTTAGGAGTATGCGAAATGAATCTGTTCACGTACTTGTGGAACTTGCCATCCTTGTCAGTGTAGCCCTTCTGGAACTTTGTGAACTTTTTTGTGGGGCAAGCATTGAAAACGATGAGTTCTTCCTCGAAAACGGGGATAGGTGGAGGAGGTGGGGGGCAGTAGTTGAGGTCAAGGTGCTGGGTCATGTTTTGGTTCATATTCATAGTAAACATCCTTCCGAAAAGCATTCGGAGTTATATCCCCCCATGGGAGTTCCCGACTTCCATGAGGGGTCTTGTTTTTCCCAATAAAAGTACGCTTTTTGAAGGCTACTCTAACATTTTTTTTTTTAGAAGCCCTGTTTTGATGCAAAAAAGTTGCCGTAAAGGCTCTTAAACCCCTGTTTTCGACCTCCAAAAGAAGAAAAAGGGAAGGTCTGGCCTATCCTTTCATTTCGACGGGAACGGCTGCGATTGCTTGCGAATTGCAGAGTCTGTCAAGGGAGGCGCCTTCATTTTTGTATCTTTTACGGCGAAAAGAGAGAACAGATGCAGAATTTCGAACGTATTTTCGACATGCACCAGCCGCCCTTCAAGGCGGATTCGCTGGACGCGATGGAGTACT
>CAMUYW010000009.1 GCA_947165045.1 uncultured Fibrobacter sp.
AGGACAAGGCAACCGATCTCAAGGTCGAATACGTTGCTGAAAACCTCTTCAAGATCACTGGCAACCTCCCGAAGGGCAAGCAGATTATTCAGCTTTCCCAGGATGGTAAGACTCTCCAGACTTACTACTTCGAAGCTAAGTAATTCTTGAATTTCGATTGAAATTGAAAAACACATGGCCGCAAAGACCATGTGTTTTTTTTTTATCGTCAAGCCGGCTAGAGTTTGTCTCTGATAGGGGTGCCGGAATTTGGTGTAAGAGCTATTGTTTATCTTCTTTATTGGGGCATTCGATTGTTGGCATGCAACCGCCGTACATGTGCCCTTCAGCATCCATTTTGTCAACGCAAAGACTTGGGCCATCAAAGTTGCAGTTTTGGCCTTCGCGACTCCCTCTTTCGGGGGTGCTCCACAGGATATCGGCGGGGAGTTTTTCTTTGAGACTTTCGCTGTATACTTGATAGTCCTTAAGGAATCTCCTACCGTTGTCGCATTCGAAAATGTCGTAGGAGGAGCCTGTCGTGCTTTGGACAGAGGTTGTGTAGCAATTGATGGGTTCTACGGTTGCGTTGGAACTGCTGGACGTAACGCTGCTTGAACTTTCCTCAGAACTACTGGATATGGGGTATGTGACGGAAATGCCGTATGTACATTCTAGGCAGTCGCCCATGCTGCTGGAGCTTTCGCTAGTTGGCTGGGTTATGCCGTATAAGGGCTGAGCGTCGCTTGTGCACCCAGCCCAAAAGAACGAAGCCAGCGAGAACGCAAACTTTCCCCAATGTTTCCTGACAAATGATATCATGTTTCCTCCTTTTTTTATTTAGGCGTATTACGCGCCGGCAGCTTCCAATCTCGCTACATGGCAGTAAGCCAACTCTTTAGTTTTCTCGTCACGGAGGTGCAGGCTTGAGCCTTCGCAGTAGCGCCAGTATTTGCAGGTCTTGCAGTCGCCAATCTTAGCCCAGCTGCGGTCACGCATCACCTGGTAGCGGTTCTGCCACACATCCCAGATGTCATCCTTGTAGATATTGCCTTGGATGTAGTCGCCGCGCAAGCTCGGGCAAGCCGAGATGCTTCCGTCGCAAAGCACGGAAGAGACGTTCACGCCGGCGCGGCAGAAGAACGGGTAATTGCGGGCATCTTTCTCGTAGCTGCCGAGGAATCCTTCGCAGCCGTAGTTGATGCTGATGACGTTCAGTTTTTTCACTTCGCGGATGAAGTCGAACACTTGGCGGAATTCCTGGTTTGTGAGCTGGAACAGCGGATTGTCCTTGGCGCGGCCCTTCGGGAATACTGTTGCAACGCGCCAGCGCTTCACTCCGATTTTCAGCAACAAGTCGAGGATCTTCGGAAGTTCCTTCAAGTTCTCGCGGTTCACGCAGGTCATCACATCGAAGGTGAGGCCTTCGGTGTGGGCGGCCATGTCTATGGCGCGCAGCGCTCGCTCAAAGCTATGCGGATCGCCGCGGAAATGGTTATGGCTTGTTTCGAGGCCGTCAAGACTGATGGTGAGCGAGCGGAGCCCTGCGTTCAAAAGCTTTGTATAGCGTTCCGGCGTCATGGCAAGTCCGTTCGTGACCATGCCCCAGGGGTAGCCGCGCTTTTTGATTTCCTGACCGCATTCTTCGAGGTCAGGGCGCATGAGTGGTTCGCCGCCGGTAATCACGACGATAAAGTGCTTCGGATCAATGTGCGGGGCGAGCTTGTCGAGCACCGCCATAAAGTCTTCGCGGGGCATGTCGGGGATGGCGTCCTTGACGCAGTCGCTACCGCAATGCAAACAGTGCAGGTTGCAGCGGAGCGTGCATTCCCAGAAAAAGTACGTGAGCGGGTGAGCCTTGATTTCGTTGTGACGATAGAGGCGATAAGCTTCGAGAGCGAGTTTCTTTTTAAGTGATAATTTCATAAAGGTCGTGAGGTTTGATGTCGCTGCAGTGCGGCTATAAGTTTAACAAAATCATCTAATAATAGCGTTTCCCGTAATATTTAGATTTAAATTCTTCTACGGTGTAAGTGACGCTCTTGCCAGATTCATCGGTGCATTCAATAGTGTTTTCTGCATCGTCCCAACAATGAGCGCCATCTTCGCAATCATATCTATAAGAGCATGTTGAACTTGTTCCGTATAAGGGGCACATGGCGTCAAGGTCGCATGCAATCTTTTTAGTGGTGTCCGAATTGCTCAGGCATTTGTTGATTTTCTCTTCAATATCTTTCAGTTTGTCATCGTAAATCTTTTGGCATTCCGCGTCTAGAGCTGACTTGTTGGCTTCCCATTCTTCTTTCATTTTCAGGTATTCTTGGTATTCCTTCGTCGGGCGAGTCGTGCCGTCGCTGCAAATTGAATCCTTAGGGAATTTGACGGGGGCTCCGTAAAGAGCAACGAAATCGTTAAGTTGCTGACGCAAATCCGCAAGACACTGAGGTGGTGTTAGCAATGTATTTTGGATACTGTCAACTTTATTAAAACCGGTGCGTTTTGCCCTTTCTTCGGCATTCATTTTGGCAACATCAGCTGAAAATGAGGGCCCGTAATAGCTAATGGTTGAGTCGCCTGGAACGCAAGTGACTTCGGCGGAACTGGAGCTTGCTGTTTGTGAGCTGGAGCTCAGTGCTTCAACGCTAGAACTGGATTCCTGAATGCTACTGGAACTCAGCGCATTGGTTTTGGAAGAGCTACTTGCCGCTTCAGAACTGGATTCGGGAATTGCTTCGGATGAACTGCTTAATTCGGGGTCACCGCAGCCTTCCGGCGGGCAATATACGCCATACAGGGGTTGTGCCGTGTTTTCGCTAGTACAACTTGCCCAGAAAAAGGCCGTGGTTGTGAGAAGAAGCTTTTTCCAATGCCTGCGAATGTTCATTCTTCGTCCTCTGTATAATACCTAGTATTAAAATCTTTTTCGTTGATTGAAAAATCTTTATCTTGCTTGTCGGAGCAATTTAAAACGGTATCTCCTTCATGTCGACTACAAGAAATGCCGTCATCGCAGCGGTAAAATTCGGTGCATTTAGGTGCTGGTACATACGTACAGTTTTGACCTCTATCGTCCGGGTAAATACCGTCTTCGCAGTAATAACCTGCGACGCCATATTCGGGGCAGCTTCCTGTAAGGTCGCACGCTGTTTTTTCTTCGGCGGTTGAGGAATTATTGTTGCAACCGCCCCAAAAGAAAGCGGTCAATGCAAGTGCGATTTTTTTCCAGTGCTTGTAGAACATTATTTCTTCTCCGGGCATTCGATGATGGGGTAGCATCCACCGACGGGTTGTTCGTTTCCATGTTCGTCTAAAACTACTCCGTCTACGCAAAGATCTTGTTTGCTGTAAGTGCAGTTCGTGGCTCCGCACCCTCTTTCGTCTGTTTGTGGAGCGAAAACGTCAACACCTGGGGGCAAATCGTTTGGCGCTAAATGGCTTTCGTAAATTCCCGGATGCCTTAAGTATTTATCTCCGTTTTCGCATTCAATAATGTCGAATGTTTTGCCTGCGTCGTTTACCGCAGTTGTGTTATAGCATTGGGTCGAGATGCATCCATACCCAGCGACAGCATGGTCCTTGGAGTCGCAACCGCCCCACACAAACGTGAGCGCCGAAAGAAACAGGAATTTTAAAAATTTATAAATCATTTCAAAACAGTCGTTTATGTTCTTGTCTAGTTTTCGGGCTTCGTGCCGTATTTCCTATCATAGCGGGTGCGGAATTCGGCTTCGTTGAATTTGATTCCATCGCAGTCGTAAGTTTTTTCAGAGACATAAACTATGCCATAATCGGGGCAGACGACAACGCCGTTGAGATCGCCTTCGTCAGTGGTGCTGCAGGGTAAGGGTTCACCGCCCTTAAGTACTTCATGTTCCTTGCAAACCACGCCATCATCGCAAATGAGTTTTGTTACGTTGACTTCGTCGTTCGTTTTTACGCCTTTTCCGTCTTCGTAGCAGGCGAATTGGCCGTAAACGCCGTAGGCGGGCATGATCTGTTCAAAGCTACTGCTTGATTCGGCATTTGAACTTGACGATTGAACGATGCTAGACATGCGGATTCCGTATAGTGGGACTGCTTGACTAAAATCGTTGCTGCTAGATGAAGGAGTTACTTCGGAAGAACTGGATCCATTGTCGCCAGATGAACTTGACGGATTGGCTCCATTGCTGTCAATCGATGTCGGTGCATTATCGCAGCCATTCCAAAAGAATGCGGTTAATGCGAGTGCCATTTTCTTCCAATGTTTGTAAAACATTTTTAACTCCTTCAAGGTCCAATTAACTCTCACTCTATAATATATACAAAATAGAAGTGATTTCCTCCTTGTGAGGAGTGATTCCGTTTGAAAAATGATTGAATTTTGCGGAAAAAATGAAGATTTTTTGGAGCGGTGTATTATATAGAAATAAAATGCAAAAAAGCTTGGTTCTTAATATTATCACTCGCCAAAATTCGGCAAAAACTTGTGCAAAAAATAATGTTATATTTAATGCACTATGAAAAAAGAAACGTTAGGAAGGGATGAGGTAAAGCAGAAATCTTTGCGTCAGTCCTTTATTGATTGGAAGAATTCTCTTCATTGGGACAAACCCCAGAATGTCATGTTGGCGGTTACAGCAGTTGTACTTGTTTCCGCATTCCTTATTTTCAACAATTTGTCTGTGGGTTACGCGCGGCATTGGGATATTGAATGGGGGTATTACTCTATTCTTCTCACTTTCCTTTTGCTTGTGGCGGGCGTTGTCGTCAATGCTCCGTTCGTCGCGAAACATGTGAAGGGCTTTTTGCCGAGTGGCAAAAGCTTTTGCGGGCTTGCGCTTTTGCTCATTGTGTTCTCGGTGTTTATCTTCGGGAATATTGGCAATACGCACCGCGTCTTGAGTGACGAGACGAGCTGGGAGTCCATGGGCCTCCAGATGTATTTCCAACATTCGGGCGGCGTCTGTAACGAAGGCGTATGGACCGATGGCGTTTTGGACTGCAAGACCGAAGTGAACAACTTCAAGGGCAAGGCTCTTGGATTTGTCTATTCGCTTGTGTTCAATTTTATGGAACCGAATCGCGATTCGGCGCTGATGGTGAACTATCCGTTCTACATCCTGAGCTTGATTGCGTTTTTCCTTGCGCTGAGCAAGTGGTTCAAGAGCGATAAGCTCGCGCTTGCTGCGACCGCGTTCTTGGGTGGCATGCCGATTTATCTGTTGCAGTCGCGTTCCGCATCGACCGAAGTGCTCTACATTCTCTTGCTTTCGGTTCTGATGGCGTGGTATGCTTTTGTGCCGACGAACAAGGTCACTTGGAAGCATTTTCTCTTGACGGTGCCGCTGCTTGGTTTCTTTGCACAGACTCGTCAAGAAACTGTGTTTGCGTTTATCCCGTTTGCGCTTTACTATTATCGTTATTTCCTCGAAAAGTCTTACCGCTTGCCGGCGTTTGTCGCGTCTGTGATTTTTGTGAGCTGGCCTTCGATCAATACGATGGCGGCATATCGCGGTTATGATTTCCAAGGCGGTACCCACGCGGCTCACTCGCTTGAAAACTTTTGGTTCAACTTGAAGACGAATATTGAAGTCATGATGAACCTTAAGAACGATACGGCTATGGGCGGTATCATGGAAAATCCGTTCTACACGACGTTTACCGTGATTTTGCTCTTGGCTACGGTTTGGCTCTTGTTCCGCATGATTTACTCCCGCCGTTATGTGCGCGGATTTATCTTGGGCATTACGTTCTGCTTGCAAATTTTCGTGATTCTCTTGAACGTGTCGGGGACGTTTACGATTGACATCAACCAGCGCTATGTGCTTGTGGCGCTACCGATGTTTGCGCTTTTGATGGCGCTTGGCCTTTACGATGCACTTGTATTCTCGACAAAGATGAAAGACGATGCGGCGGCAAAGATTGTGCTTGGTGCTGCTGTGCTTCTGTCGGTGGGGCTTATGATGATTCATGCTCCAAGTTACAAGGCTAACATGCTTTACTACAAGAATAAGCTTTTGGCCGAAGAAGACTTCTTGAATACGGAACTGGCGAAGTATCCGAAAAATTCTGTGTTCATTTACGCAAGACCATGGCAGATGCTTGCTTCTGGTCATACATCGTTTAGCGAAAGTACGTTCAAGAGCTGGAGTACCGAGACTTTTGCGGAATGGCTCCAAAAATCAGGCGGGAATATTTATCTCGTTCGTGGTCAGGATGGCTATGGTAAAGTCAACCGCGCTAGCCGTGTTGTGGGCTTCAAGACAACCGACCAGATTGATGTTATCCTCAGCGACTATAAGAACGAACGTGTCTTGATGAACGCCAGAGATTTTGGCTATGGGCTCGCTATTTATAAGATTATTTCGAAGAAAGGCGTGTCGCAGTATGCCCAGAATTTCATGGTGACGGATTTTGTGGATGGTAAGATTGTCGTGAATAAACGCTTCCCGGAATCCATTGCTTGCGGTTACAAACTGAATGATATTGATTTGGGTGAAACTTTGGTTTCGACCAATGCCGATACGCTTCAGTTGGATTCTGCAAAGATCAGAACAGGCATGAACCGTCTTGTTTTGAGTTGTTCCATGCCGGACGAAGATACGTTGGTTACATACCGAGACTTCTTTGTTGATGGTGATAATGTTGCGTTACTTTCTAGCCTCAAAATGAGCAAGTTCTACCAAGAATGGGGCGAACCGCAAATGAATGAAACGGTCGAACACCATAAGTTGACTTTGGATGGCGAACCATTCCACTATGGTATTGGCAGCCACGCGAATTCATCGATTGAATTCCAGCTTCCGCGCGCCTTCGATTGGTTCCATGCGGTTGTTGGGCTCGACGATGAAAGCGCTTGCGGTGATGGTGCTTATTTTGCAGTTGAAGCGGATGGTCGTGAAATTTACCGTTCCAGGATGCTTTATACGACAGATAAGGATCGCCTAAAACTCAATATCAAGGGCGCAAAGTCTATTAACTTGCGTGTATTGATGGGTAAAGATAAGGATTGCGACCACGGTGACTGGGCTCACGCCTGGCTAGAGGCTGAAAAGTGAAAGTCCTTGTAGCTCCGTTAGATTGGGGACTTGGGCATGCTACACGATGCGTGCCTGTAGTTCATGAATTCTTGCGGGCTGGCGCGGATGTTGAACTTGCTGTAGTCAAGGCAAATGCCAAATTTTTCCGGGAAGTATTTCCAGATCTTCGTCAGCGACTTGCTCCGAGCTATAATATTGTTTATCCGAAGCATGGCTACAACATGGCATTTTGGTTGCTCAAGAACAGCATGCACTTGAATGCCGTGATGCGTTACGAACATCATTTTGCCGAAGAGATGGTTGAACGTCATGGCTATGATGTCTTGTTTTCGGATAATCGTTTTGCGTTTTATTCCAAGAATGCGTATAGCATTTACATGACGCATCAAAGGCGAATTGCTTTCCCGCAGACTTTTTCTGCGTTTGAAGGTGTCGGCGTGATGTGGCATGCAAATGTGATGCGCAAGTTTGATGAAGTCTGGGTGCCGGACTTGGAATTTTTCCCGGGTTATGCTGGTTCGCTTTCGCATTCTGGAGCGACACCGGGGGATAAGCCCATGCGCTATGTAGGGCCTCTGTCGAGATTTTCGGAGCGAGTCTTGGCAATGGTCGATGCGAAAAAAATTAATCTCGAAAGCGATGTTGACTTGATGAGTGTGTCAGAGTTTATGGCACGCTCGGCGAATGTGGAATGGAATGTTGCGGATCCTCCATCGCATTCCGAAAAATCTAAAAAGTACAAAGTGGCGGCTGTCATTTCGGGGGTGGAACCGGCGCGTACGCAGTTCGAATTGCAACTTCGCGAAGCTCTTCTGCAAATTCCTGGACATCATATCATGATTCTTGGGAAGCCTGCATTGGAGCATAAAGGCTGGACGGAAGGAAATATCGAATTTCATACGCATTTGGCAACTGCTGAATTTGCGGATGTTATAAAGCAGAGTGAATATGTGGTGAGCCGTGGCGGTTATAGTACCGTGATGGATATGGCGGAACTTGGTGCAAAATGTATCTTTGTACCGACGCCTGGGCAGTTTGAACAGATTGTCCTTGCTAAAGATTTGTCAAAAGCGGGCTATGCGGCTCATATTCCGGCAGACAAGTTGTCTGCTGAGTCGCTTACGGATGCTTTTGAATCTTGCGTTAAAATGCCGAAACTCGGAAGCCCTAATTTGCTCCGTGACGCAGTAGAAAATATTGTTCGTAAATTTTAAAGAGAGATGAATATGAATCAGTTTGTTCTTGCTTTCCCGATTCCGGTTGCTGCTGATGAAACATTTGCTATTACCGAAAACGTCAAGGTTGCTGCCGATGCAAAGAAGGTTATGATTCCCGGTTGCAGTGTGCAGTTTGATGTTGTTCGCCAGCCTGCGTCGGCTGATGTTCTGGAAATTTTCAAGGAACATTGCGAGTTGAACGCCGAAGAGGAAAAGACAATTGCTGCGCACAAGTCGCTTTTGTTCTTGCTCGGAAACGTGAAGAGCATGAATGATGTTGAAATGGTGAATACCGCCATTCTCAAGATGTTTACTGCAGGCGCTACAGGTGTTTATATGCAACAGGCTGGAACTGCTTGGACTGTCGACGAGTTCCGCGACACGCTGGGTACAGGCGAATACCCGATGGATCCGTGGATTAACATTATCGAAGGTGAAGGCGAAAAGACTCTTTATACGCTCGGACTTGCTACGTTTACACTTCCGGATTTGTGCACCGCTACGACGGCTCTGGATCCTGAAGAACTGTTGTTGATGGCCGCTCATTCTTTGTTTGATGGCGAAGCTCCGGCCAAGTCGGGCTCTGTTCTTGATTGGGGCGAGGATGAAAAGTATGTGCTCCGCCAGGAACTCAAGGGCCTATTTTCCAAAGATGCTCCCGAATACAATAAGCAAGGCCTGCTTAGAATCGTGAAAAAGTAATTAGATTTCATTATATTGGTATGTAGTGGGGAGCTTATGGCTAATGTTTTGAAATTTGAAAATATCGATAATGCGCGGCAACTTGGAGGAATCCAAGCAGGGAACCGTCGTGTCAAGCAGAATAAGCTTTTTCGCAGCAGTAATTTGTCGAAAGCAACGGAACATGATTTGCTCCGCTTGCGCGATGATTATGGCATTCATTTGATTATTGATTTACGTTCTGACTTTGAATGTTTGCAAAAACCGGATCGATTGCTTGGTGAAATGCTGTCAGTGAATATCCCCGTTATCGACGAAACCATGCATGGCGATGCCTTTAACAAGGATCAGGTGGTGCCTGCAACAGGTGTAGACTTTATGGAATTCCTTTTTGGAATTGCTCGCCATCCGGTCGGAGTTACGCTAAAAGACAAACTTTATAATTATTTTGTTAAAAGTGACTATGCACACCGACAGTACGGTGAGTTTTTCAAGATGATTCTTGCTCAAAATGGAGCTCCTGTATTGTGGCATTGTACCTCGGGCAAGGACCGCTGTGGCTTTGGAGCAGTGCTATTTCTTGCTGCGCTCGGAGCTAATGATGATGATATTTTAGATGATTACGCCGAATCCGAAAATTCTTACCGCAAACAACTCGATGCAATGACAGCCAAAGGTCGTGAATCGGGACTGACGGATGTGCAATTGGATGTGCTGCATTTCTTGGTGAGCGTCAAGCGCGAGTACATGGAAACTCCGGTAAAGCGTATCAATGAAACGTATGGTTCGCTATTGAACTTTATAAAGCAGAAAATCGGGGTCACGCAAGCAGAAATTGATACTCTTAGGGAATACTATTTGGAATAGCAAAAAAAATTCATGCCCGCGCCTGTTAAAAACGTCATGGCGGCCACTGAGCCGCCATCTTAGATTGATGCCTTTGGCATCCTTGGCTTTGGTTCGGAAATAAAATCATACAAGTATGATTTTGCTTCACTCACCTTGCTCAAGTTTCCGGCTCGTAGGCCGGAATGACGTGATTGCTCGAAGTCGAAGAATCAAAAAAAACGCAGGCTTAAGGCCTGCGTTTTTCGCAAATTGTCATAGCGGACGCCTGTCCTCGCGTCTGTCCTCGCGCCTGTCCTCGCTTGACGGGGATGACGGGGATAATCCGCCATCGATTACAGTTCCGGCTGCTTACCAGTGAGGCGTACGAAGATTTCTTCGTACTTGGCGAGCGTGTTCTTCACGACGTCAGCCGGAATTTCCGGACCCGGGTAGGTCTTGCCCCAGTCAAGAGTTTCGAGCCAGTCACGGACGTACTGCTTGTCGAAGCTTTCCTGGTTTTTGCCGACCTGGTACTTGTCTGCCGGCCAGTAACGGCTGGAGTCCGGAGTCAGCACTTCGTCGATGAGGATGGTTTCGCCATCGATTTCACCGAATTCGAACTTAGTGTCGGCGAGGATGATGCCCTTGGAGGCTGCGTAGTCGCGGGCCTTCGTGTAGATGTCGAGGGACATGTCACGGAGAGTCGTTGCGACCTTTTCGCCAACGATATCAAAAGTCTGTTCGAAGCTGATGTTTTCGTCGTGGCCAACGTCGGGCTTGGTGCTCGGCGTGTAGAGCGGCTTTTCGAGCTTCTGGCAGAGCTGCAGGCCTTCTGGGAGGACGTGGCCGCAGATCTTACCGGTCTTCTGGTAGTCTTTCCAGCCAGAACCGACGATGTAACCGCGAACGATGCATTCGACGGAGTGGCGGTGAGCCTTCTTCACGATCATGGAACGGCCGCGGAGGTAGTCGGCGTGCTTCTTGAGCACGGCCGGGTATTCGTTCACGTCGGCGGTGATGAGGTGGTTCTTCATGCCGAGGTGCTGGAACCAGAACAGCGAAAGCTGGTTGAGGATTTTGCCCTTACCAGGAATCGGGGTGGGGAGCACCACGTCAAAAGCGGAAAGACGGTCGCTAGCGACCATCAGGAAGCTGTCGCCGAGGTCGTACATGTCACGTACTTTACCCTGGTGGAACAGCGGAACTTCGGTAATGGGAGTATCAAATTTTAAGCTCATAGTGACCTTAAATGTAGAAAAAAGAGCTCAAAGTTACTAGTTGCTAGTTACTAGAAATATGAAAAAGCTGTTAGTGAATGTCGTCATCCTCGCATTACGACTCGTCATCCTCGACCTGATCGAGGATCTATACTAATTACGTTCGATATTCCCGTAGTCCAGTTTATCGTTGATTTTAATGTCTTCTTTTTCTTCGTAATGGACTTTAGCTTCGGGCATATCTCCCATGTAGGTACTTTCGGCATTGGAGGGCGTGGGCATTTTCGTGTTCATGTAAGTCTGTGTATCGCGACCTTCGCGGACTAGTTGCCTTTCGTTTGCCGTGTTCCCTAATCCTTCGATTTGAGAACCTCGCGGGTCGGAAGAGGCGCAGGCTTCAAGAGTTAAAGTGGCGGCGATAGTGGCGAAAAAAAATGCAATTTGTTTCATAATGCTCCGAAAAAAAAGTTAATGAGGACGTTGTACAAAATACAAAAAAATGCAGTATGCGGTGCGCAGAATACAGTAAATAGTAGTTGATTAAGATCCGTATGATGTCATGCCGGACTTCGTTCTTGCATTTCCTTTTTTATATTACATTGTTATATGTAAATAAGGAATTAATTTAATGACGAGTATTCTTTCAGTTGTTGCTATTTATGTGTTTACTTTATTTGCTTCTTTTCTTTTGATTCGCATGATCGCATGGGGGTATAAATTAAAGGCTAAAAACGAAATTATCAGGTATTTCTTTAGGCTTGCTGTGTTTCTTTGTTTTTATATATCGATGATGTTGATGCTTCTCGCGAATAAATTCCTTGGGTTGGAAGAGGATTATGTGTTGCATTCTTTAATTTGCATGTTTGTTTATGTTGCTGCTCTTATATATGCTATCGCAAAGTATGACCCGCATGCCCATGATAAGGTTGAATTCAAGCTTAAGAGAAGAAAATGAATAATTACAAGTTTAAAATAGTGTTGGCTTTTTTGGGGGCATTCTCTGCTGCAGGCGCCCTTGCGTGCGATACATGGGGATATGGTGCTTATTATGAAATGATGGAAGCTCTTTCTTTGGGAAAACAGGGCGAAGCGTATTCCATGTTGAAAAATAGGCATTGTGAGGATACACTCGCTTGGCGCATGGCTAATAATTTAATGACCGGAAAGGAAGACCCGGTTGATGTATTTAGATGGATTGTGCAAGATGGTTGTAGAACAAAATGGGTCTATGCCGATATTCCTATTTATTACGTTAGATACAATAAATACAAATATGAAGGAAAGAAAATTATACATGAATCATTTTCTGATGTTTTTGATAAATCTGATTGCCCACACGATGAACGATTTGCTATAGAGATTGATTTTGATGCGGTGGGTACTTATTTCTATTGTCTAAATACTTATGAAATAGATTTTAGACAGGTTGTAGTCTGTCCAATAGATTAAAAAAATAATTCTAGGGTTTACGCAAAGGACGGCTTATCGTTGTTCTTTTTTATGCAACATACTGTAGCATATAGAATATTTTAGTAGAAAAATTTATAAAATTTGTTAAAAATCGTTAGAAATCTTTAATTTTGTTGCATGAGTGTATTGACTTTGCAAGCCGAAAAGGTTATATTTTGAATGAGAAAAAGAAGTTTCCTAAAAAGGAGAAGATTATGAAAAAGTTGTCATTTCTTTCTTGCTCGGCATTAGCTGCATTGATGTTTGCCGCTTGTAGTGATGATTTGGTGACGGGCGCAATTTCGCCTGCGGGTGGGAGCAGCCAGGGGGGTACCGAAGATTCATCATCTAGTATCGTTGAGTCTTCATCGGATGTCGCTTTGTCGAGTGCAACCGTAGCGTCTTCTTCGAGCGAAATTGCTTTGTCGAGCGCGGTGGTGTCGTCTTCGTCTGTGACTCCTGTTCTCTCGTTATCCTCGGTTCATGTTGAAAGCTCGTCTTCTGTTGCGCCTCCAGGCCCGACGCACCATATAATTACAGATGCTACTGCTCAGTGCAGTGCAAAAAATCGTGTTACTGATGATCCTTGGTTAGATGGCTCGACTCCGGTTCAAGCGATTAGACCGAAAGATGAAACTCTTCCGCCGATTGCCTATCGATATGCTGGTACGGAACGCACTGGATTTACCATAGAAAATGTTTCATTTGCTTGTGATGTTTCCATCGACACTTTGGATGTTTATGTGATTGGTGAAACGGTTTACGTAAATGCAAAAATGAATTATGATAACGCTAAGAGATGCCTCTGCGATTCGAAGGTGAGTTTCGCGGTAGATAACGATCAATCTTTTTGGCATGCTCGTTGGCTTGTTTTGGATGACGGCTCCAGTATAAATTTCCAGAACAAAATGGACATTTATGATTTGGATGTGATTACGATAGACGAAGCGATGACGAGCCAGGTCACAAAGAAAGTTAATGTTGTTTGCAAAAATGATAGGCTGACGATGGACACACCGTCCTTGGCAAATTCAATTCAGGTTCCTGTTCTTGATCCTGCCCCGACAAAAGAGATTTATGCTGTGAGATATGATAACGGGGATGGTTCTGAGACTATTTCAATCAATGAACTTGATATGGGGTGTGGTGTAAAAGATGTGCAATTCGATGTGTATGCGAATAATGATACGTTGTATGTTAAAGTTCCGTTTGAATTATATGCGATGAATTGTTTATGTCCGTCACGCGTTGATTTTACGATACAGAAGGGATTGCAATTTACCAATACACATTACCTTGTGTTTGACAATGGTATAGCAATGCCGTTGAAGGTTGCTAAACAATAAAGTTTTATATTCACTCCTTGGTGAAAAAAGGCTCTGTCCATGTGGGACTGAGCCTTTTTAAATCTTTGATCCTCGATTAGGTCGAGGATGACGAAGTGAAAAATTCGAGAATGACGATGTTGAAAAACGCGTGGATGCGTGTGTCAATTACTTCTGGATGCAGCGGACGGAGAAAGCGTTGTTCTCTTCGATGGCGCGTTCCGCATAACGTTCGTTGTAACCGCCAATGGTCACAAAGTTTGCAATGTAAGTCGTTTCTTCGGTTGCGGTCCAGAAAAATGCGGATTTTTCCATGTCTTCGTAAGCGAAATGAGTGTCGCTTTGGCCAGACGCGTTGAATGAAGCTTTGGTTTCTTCGCAGTAGGGGCTCCACATTTCATTGTTGCCAAAGCAAACTCTTTGGCCTGCCTGCTTAACTCTAAAGCCGTTCTTTTTGCTAGAACCAAGATATTTGCTCAAGAAATTCCAGTCTTTGCGGTCGGGAAGTTGCCAACCGGTGGGGCAGGCCTTCATGGCCGCTTTCCATGTGTAAAGGCGACCGTACTTGTGACAATTTTCCTTGTCGTCGTTGTAGCAGAAGCTGCCTTTAGTTGTCTTGTACGTGAGGTTCTCGGCGAGCCAGTTGTGATTGCCGATTTTGACAATTCTATAGGTGTGACCGTCGCGCGGGTCCTTGAACTTGTTTTTCCCTGGCGCTTTTTTGGCTGGTGCTGCCATAGCAATGCTTGTTGCTAGAAGTACTAATAATAAACCAATTCTCATAGAGAGAAATGTACAAAATTTTTATTATGTGTTTTTTTCTCTCATGTTTTTTTATTGTGGATATGCGATTTTTCATAGGAAATTACTTTAACGCCGAATGCCATGAATCGTCATTCTCCGTAGGAGACTACTCGAAAGCCGAATACCGCGGCCGGGCTTGCACGGCTATGATTGAGGCTAAGAGTAGGGCGCAGCCAATCCATACATTGTATTTGTGTTCTGTATGGATCCTCGCTTGGCGAGGATGACTGCTAAATGTGTTTTTAAAATAGGTTGAGGACGGAAGTCATCTTTTTTTATATCTTGTGAAAAGACGAGGTTTTGAAAGTTGCTGATTGAAGACGTCAAAAAATCTATTGTTGATGCTGGTTTCCATGAAGGCGAAAAAATGCCTTCCGTGCGTAAAATGGCAGAGCAGCTAGGGCTCTCTGTGAATACGGTTCATAGGGCATATAAGTTGTTGGCCCTCGAAAAAGTGGTTCAGCTGGTTCATGGCAAGGGTTGCTTTTGGGGCTCGGCTCCAACGCTAGATGTGAAACCTGAAGAGAATGTCTATTCTATTATCGAACGTCGATTCCAGAACGATTTGGAGAGCGGGGCGCTTAATGCGTTTGAAGAACTTCCGTCGTGCAAGGAACTTTCTAACCGCTATGGAGCTTCGCCGTACATTGTTAAAAAGTTTTTGATGCAGAAAAGTGCGCAGGGTATTTTGCGCCATGTCGGGCATCGCTTTTTCTTTAGCGAAGAACGTACGGTTGGAAAATCGAATTACGTTTTATTTGTGCATCGCTCGGATGAATTGGGCCGCTTGAAAATTGAATCGGAACGCGAGTCTGATGTGTTCCGTACATTTGCGCAGATTGCCGCAGAGCAGAAAATTGCAGTGAAGTTTATCGGGTATCACGAAGACTCGAATCAATTCTTTGTGTCGGACGGTAGCACTTATACGATAAAGAACGATACACATTGCTTGGGCGTATTCCTCTCGACTTGGCTAGTCTATGACGCTTCAAAGCTGTTCGCGCATTTTGCCATGTTCAAAAATCCGATTTCTGTTTGGTGGGAATATGCTCCGGACATGGTGCCGGTGAGTGCGCGCAACAAGAAAAAGTGGGCTTTTTACAACGTGGCTTTTGGCAAGGAAGCGGGCGTGATTGTCGGGCGGTACCTCAAGAATAAAAATATGGGGCCAGTTCATTATCTCTCGCCGTATCATGCGAGTTTTTGGTCGAAGGCGAGATTGCAAGGGCTATTGGAATCGGGGACGGAAGTTGTTCCGCTTGTCGATGACCGCTTCGCTTCGCCGTTCGATTTGGTGGATGCCGCAAAACGTGAAGGCGTTGATAGCCAAGTGCTTTTGAATACTGTTCTGGAGTCGCTTTTGAAAAGTGCAACTTTGGATAAATTTGTTTGTTCAAATGACTGGGTGGCTGCTTCGCTAATTGATTTCTTCAGGGCGAAGAAAATTCCAACGCCGTATGTGATTGGCTTTGACGATACGATTGAAAGTTATCGCTATGTGTTTGATTCGTTTGCGTTCAACGTCGGGACGATGGTGAAAGAAGCAATTTACCACATTGTCGCGCCGACGATATATGCAGAACAGCGGCGCCAAATGCAGACGCCGCTAGGTAGAGTCGTAGAGAAGCAATAATTACACATTAAACTTCCCGGAGCAGGCGAGGAGTCCGAGCATGTATAGGAGCCCGTCGTAATAACGCCAGGTGCCGGTCGGGACTTCCATGTTCCACAGGTCTTCTGCAAATGGCTTGATGAGCGGATCGCCGACAGGGAGTGCAATTGTAGCAGCTCCGTTCATGGCGATTAAGCCGCCCGTAGCAGGCCTTGCCTCGCGCGGGAACGCGCTCCCGTCGACACGCATGTCGGCGAGGTACGGGCGCCGTCCGTTGAGGTAGCCGAGAATCTTGCGGATTGCTGAAATTTCCCATTCGCTCACATCGGCGCGTACGCCTTTGTCTTGCAATGTAGCGGCATCAAGTCCGATATTCCAGACAACGCGCCAAGCGTCTCCACAGAAACAATCGCTTTCCGGGTGCCACGGCGTTTTCTTCGGTGTTCCGTCAAATTCGCTGTAGTCGGCGGCGAGCCCTGTGACCGGGTGGCAAGCCTTTTTCAAGTAAGCAATGCTGTTGTCTGCAATTTTGTCCCAAATGGTATCACCGCTTGCTTCGCCGTACATTCTGTAGAATGCGACTGTATTGTAGCTCGGGTCGGTGTAGTCGTTCCCTTTCATGGGCGAAAATCGCACGAGCCCTGCGTTTGCATCCATCATCGTGTACACATCGCCAGATTGTGGCTTGTGGGCCATGTCGTTGATGAGTTCTATTGCATCGCGCTTGTAATCATCGCTATTGAATTTCTTCGCTGCATAGAGGAGTGCTGCTGCAAAATATTCTTCGCCATCGGGTGCAGCACCCGGATCCATCATCGAAAAGTCTGCGGTCGAAACTTGCCAAGAATAGTAGCCAGCCAAGTCGCCTTCGGTGTTCTTCATGTGCGTCTTGGCGAATTTCCAAAGCTTGTCAAAAAGGCCGCGCTTGTCGAGGAGTGCGGCGACTGTCATGCCGTAACTCATGCCTTCGGAGCGGATGTCGTTGTGGCCGATATCCACGATGTAGGCCATGTCGTTACCTTTGTCAAAGCAAATGCGTTCGTTATCGCGGTCGCCTTCGAACAGTTGTGCGAAAGCCTTGTTGAGTTTTGCCTCGATTTCGGCGGGAGTCTTACCAATTTCTTTGAATATGTTTCTCATGACATGTAAAATAGAAATGTATTTAAATGAGGTGTAATACACCTTGTATATTTTTAAAATTCTGTAGTAAGTGTTCTTTTGGGCGGGAGGGGCCCTAGCTCGGAGTTGACGCCTACGGCGTCCGCCGCTACGGTTCGGTCATACAGGTCTGCGAGCAGCCCTGTGCGACACTCACCTTGCAGGCTTTTGCGAAGACTAATATCCTTGGCCGACGCTTTTAAAAAAAGAGAAAACGCCCGCATTACTGCGAGCGTCTTTAAAAGCTTGAGTCTTCTTGGCTCTAAGCGGTTTACTACCTGGAGTAGTATTCCACGACGAGCTGTTCTTCGAGCTTGACCGGGATCTGGTCGCGGAGCGGAAGCTTCACGAGAGTACCCTGCATCTTGCCGAGATCGACAGACAAGTATTCTGGAGCGGCAGCTGCAGAAGCGATTGCTTCCTTGATCTGCACGTGTTCCTTAGACTGTTCACGAACGGCAACCACGTCGCCAGCCTTGATGAGGCGGCTCGGAGAGAAGCTACGAACACCGTTCACAGTGAAGTGACCGTGTGCAACGTACTGACGAGCTGCGAAGATCGTACGGGCAAAACCCATGCGGAAAACGACAGCGTCAAGACGTGTTTCGAGCAAGATCATCAGGTTATCACCTGCAGAACCTTCACGACGGTTAGCTTCCTTGTATGCCTTGGCAAGCTGAGCTTCGGAAATGTTGTAGGTGAAACGAAGACGCTGCTTTTCGACCAACTGCTGCTTGTAAACGGAAGCAGACTTCTTGCGGGTCTGACCATGCTGGCCAGGTGCGAAGTTGCGGCGGTCGAGAGCCTTTTGAGTCTTCTGAGAAACGGCAACGCCGAGAGAGCGTGCTACTTTACCTTTAGGTCCGCGGAAGGAGGACATATTTACCTCTTTGAGGAAGCTCTTTGGTTACGCTTGCAAGTTGGCAGAGCTTGGCACGACTTGCAAGATTTGGACTTCAAATTTAGTCAATTGTTCACTACTTGTCAACATTTGCAGCGGATTCAGCAGGTGTCGCGGGCTCGGTTGTCGTGGCTGAATCTTGGCATTTCTCGAAAACGAACGGGTTGTGGTCGCCTTGAACCTTGAAAATGCGGCGATCGCGTTCGCATTCGCGTTCTGTGACGGGGTATGCTCTGTCCCAGGCCTCAAAAAGTTTGCGGTCCTGCGACGAAAGATTGATGCCATAGGTCTTTTCCATGTAAAAATGTACGCGGGCAATCAAGCCTCGGACTTCTTTGCGGGGTTGGACCTTCTTTTCCTTGAAATCGACGATGGTTTCGCACTCTCCGTACATCGGTTCCGGGGTGTTGGTCCACTGGCTGAACATGAAGTTGCTGCGGTCCCCGTTGACTTCGCCGATGGCGGGGTAGAGGTTGTGCAAGTCGCCTTCCATGATTTTGAACGTGGTGTCGTTCGCGCTGCAGTTCTTGCGCCCACCGTCACGCCAGCAGGGGAGGTGTTGCCCCATGTTGTGGGCGGTCACGATGTGTTCCCATTCGATGCGTTCGGTGCGCTTGTAACTTTTGCGGTTCGGATTTTCGCGCGGCTTGTAGTTGCAAGTGCTAAAGTCAACTTTCTTTTTGTCGAGGTAGCGGCATCCGCAGTAGAGCGTTTCCTGGAGTTCGCCGTAGTAGATGCGTCGCATTTGTTTGCCCGCATCGCGGTAGTTGTAGTGCTGAGGTTTGGCCAAAGGATCGACTTTGGCGAAGGATGTTGCTGCAAAAATGCAAAAAAGTAAAGCGACAGCTTTTGCTGAAACTTTCATATAATTAACCCTTGATTTTAAAAGTGAACGATTAAAATCTAATAATATTGAGTTGCGAGTTCTGAGTTACTAGTTACTAGCACCCACCGCAGGTGTTCCAACTTTCTATATTTACAATATGCTTCAAAACGGATTGGAATATTTGAATTCCCGACTCATATTCGGGATGATGCCTGGACTTGCTTCGACACGTAAACTTTGTGAAGTCCTCGGAAATCCTCAAAAAAAGTTCAAGACCATCCACGTGGTGGGCACTAACGGTAAGGGCTCCACAAGCTATTATCTTTCTGGAATTTTGCAGGCGCATGGTGTCAAGACTGGCCTTTATACGAGCCCGCATTTGGTGAACTTGCGTGAACGTATCCGCGTGAACGATTTGCCGATTGATGAAGAATCTCTTGGACGTTTACTTTTGAAAGTCAAGGCTGCCGCTGAAGAAGCACAAGTCGAACCGACGTTCTTCGAAGTCTTGACGATTGTGGCGTTCCTGTATTACGCCGAACAGAATATCGATGTCGCAGTTCTTGAGGCTGGAATGGGCGGTCGCTTGGATAGCACTGCGGTTGCCGATGGCGAACTGATTGTGCTCACGAGTATCGGACTTGAACATACCGAAGTTCTTGGTAGCACGGAAAGCGCTATTCTCAAGGAAAAAATGGGCGTTGCCGGTTCTGCACAAAATATTCTTTCTAATGGTCGTGGCAAGGTTTTTGTTCTTGGCGGTCTGAGTGATGCATTAATCGCTGAAGCCAAAATTTTTGCATCTTCGCACGGATGTACTTGTGTTGTTCCTGAAATCCGCAATGATATTGAACTTCCGAATTTAGGACAACATTATGTTGAAAACGCATGCCTCTCCTTGAAGGCTGCGGAATTGTTCTTGGCTACGTTCCGCGATTCTGCTGGTTCGTCCCGAACGTTTGATGACACGCTTGCGCTCAAGACTCTTGCAACACGTTCTTGGGCGGGCCGCATGCAAAAGCTGATTGATGCGAACGGCGTAACGAAGTTTGTTCTAGACGGTGCTCACAATTCCCATGCGGTACGCCGCTTGGTCGAGGCTTTGGACAAGTATTATCCGGATCAAAAGTTCCATTGCGTTTTCGGCGCTCTTCGCGATAAGGATGTGGGTGAGATGCTAAAGCTCATGGCTCCGCACGTAAGTCATTGGCATATCACGCGTACGCCGTATCCGCGATTCCGCGAACTTGAAGACTTGCAAAGTGAATTGGAAAAACTTGGACTTCATGTTGCGAGCGCCGGTGAATTTTCCCGAGAGTATCTCAATCAGGTTTGCGCAAGCGCAGGTGAATGCTCGACTCCGATTCTCATTACGGGGAGCCTTTACATGATCGGGGCTACGGTGCAGGCGCTTAAAGATGATTTTGATGGACTTTCTTTCTTCCGTGGAATGGAACCGACCACCAACGAACATCGGTAAACTAAAAAAATAATGGACTATATCGGCTCCATTTGGGAGCCTCCAGAATGACTAAACCCCGGCACATTGGCCGGGGTTTATAAACATTGTTTGAAAACTTAGACTAGATTAGAATTCCATTTCGTCAAGTTCGGCGTAAGCCTTTTCAGCAGCGGCGCGAATCTTTTCAACTTCTTCCTTCTTTTCCTGCTGTTCGAGCATCTTGATGTATTCGGAGACGAGGTCGGAGTCAAGTGTCATGACACCATAAACTTTGTACTTTCCATCGACTGATTCGACTTTGACGTCGTTGAGTGTAGCGCCGTTGAGACGCTGATCTACGGCGGTCTTGGACGTGCTCTGGAAGTGCTCGGCAATTTCGTCGCTCACATCTTCCTTGAAGTTCTTGATAAGAGCTTTGGTCTGAGCATCAATGGATTTGGCAAGGTCTACGCGAGCGTTCTGATCGGCCTTTTCGTAGGCAATCTGTTGGTCTGCGGATTCACCGATACCGATACCGGCCGGAATGTGCTGCTTGAGGTAGCTCTTCTTCTGCATCTGCATTTCGATGAGAAGGCTAGCTTGCTTTTCTTGCGGAGTCTGCGGCGGATTGCTAGAGCAACCTGCAAACATTGCTGCGAGAGCGAAACATGCGATGAGTTTTTTCATTGTTTTCTCCTTGGAATTGAAATCCATCGTTATTGTTTTGTGATTTTAATATACAAAAATTATCATGTAAAGATGTAGTTTGCTTGTGTTTGGCCAAAAAAGTGTTGATAATTGGTTTTAGTTTACTTTTTATAGTGCTTTTTTGTATTATAATATAGCATGTATATTTTTGTAAATATTTTTTGGAGGTTGTCTTGAACAATACAGTACCTGTCTTGCAGATGATCACGCAGTCCGATATTGTGACGATGATTATTCTTGGAATTCTCGCCTTTATGTCGCTGGGTTCTTGGGGCATTATCATCGTGAAGTTTTTTAAGCATAAATCGAACTTGCGTGCCAATGCAAAATTTTTTAAGGATTTCTGCAAGCTTAGACATTTTTCGGAACTGCAAAAACTTTGCACCGTTTCGAATGATAGTGCGCTTCGTTTGTTGAGTGTCGAAGTCTTGAACGAAGTATCTAAGTTCAAAGGCAAGGTTAACTACGAATCCATTCAGCACCGTTCGTCCTTACTCGAAGATGCTATCCAGCGCTCGATTGAAGGAATCCGCATGGGCGAAGATCGCTATTTGACGTTCTTGGCTACAAGTTCTAACTTGGCACCGTTCTTTGGCTTGCTCGGTACAGTGTGGGGAATCATGATTGCGTTCTTCCAGATTGGCCATCATGGTTCTGCAGACTTGACTGTCGTCGCACCGGGCATTGCTATGGCCCTTATTACGACTGTTGCTGGCCTTCTTGTTGCAATCCCAGCATCTGCTGGGTATAACTACTTTACCTCTAAAAACGGAAGTAATGAAACTTCGTATTATAACTTCGGATCTCAGGTTTTGAGTTTGTTCAAGAGAGGCGACTTGCAGACTGTTGAAGGAGTTTCCGAGGAGGAAACGTGAAACGCAGCCGTCGTAAAGATTTAAAGCAAGAACTCAACCTTACGAACATGATCGATATTGTGTTCGCTATCTTGATTGTGTTTATCTTGTGCGCTCCATTGATGAGCCAGGGAGTCAAGGTCAATCTCCCGCAAGTCAAGGCTCCGACGATGGAACAGCAGAAACTTTTGAAAGTTTCAATCACCAAGAATCTTGAAATATTCATTGCGGACATGCAAGTGGATATGGAAAGTTTCGAAAGCATTTTCAAGTCGCTGTGGAACGGCGAAATGGCTGTGGTTATTAATTCGGACGAAGCTGTTAGTTATGGCTTTGTGATGAAGGTCGTGACCCAGGTGCAAAAACTTGGTGTGACGAAACTCGGTTTTTTGACGATGACCCCCAAAGACGAATTGGTAAATGAAAAGAAATAGGGACAAAATCCAATATTTCGAAACGGAAAACGATGGAACTCTGTTTAAGATCATCGTGTGTGCTGTTGTATTTCATTTGGCGGTCGCAGGGACTATGATTGCTCTCCATAATATCGATTTGAGCAAACCGTCAGAAGAAATACCCGTGTTCGAAATGGTGCAAGTTGATGAACCGGTCAAGCAACCGTCTGCAAGTGCAGCTTTACCCGAACCGGAACCCCAGCAAGCGCTGAAGGTTGAACCTCCGCCTCCTGCACCTCCCGAGCCCGTTCCTGAAACGACTCCTGAACCAGAGCCTGTTCCGGAACCGACTCCCGCAAAGAATCTTGAGCCGGAGGCGCCGCAGGTTCCTGAGGAACCCGCGCCCGAAGTGAAACCGGATACACCGGAACCTGTGCCCGTGCCGAAGGAAACTCCTCAACCCGAGGAAAAGAAGCCTGAAGAAAAACCGGTCGAAACGCCGAAGCCGGTCGAGAAGCCTGTTGAAAAGCCGGTGGAAAAGGTTGCAAAGAAAACTGTCGAAAAGAAAAAAGTCGAGAAGAAGCCTGCTAAAAAGCCAAAGGATGATGACTTTGATATCGATGATTTGAAATTGCAAAAGTCCTTTGAAATGCCGAGCCTTAGGGCGGTGAACCCGATTGATATGGACCCGCTGATGCAAGTGTTCTTGGAACGCGCAAAGGCGAAAATCATGAGTAATTTCAATCCGCCGAATGGCCTTACGATTGATCGTGATGCAAAGACTACGGTGCAGTTTACGGTAGAACGTTCTGGACAAATTTCTAGTGTGTTCCTTAAACGTTCTTCGTCGAACAGCGCTTGGGACCATTTGTCGGTGCGTGCGGTGAAAATTTCGAAGTTGCCGGAACTTCCGCCGACGTACAAGGGTTCCAGTCTTGTGTTGCAGTTTAACTTTACGCCGAATTAGGAGTAGAGGTTTATGATGAAAAAGATGAAGTTGTTTTTTTGTGCGATGACTTTGATGCTTGCAGCGCCTACGTTTGCAGCGATTGATACGATTGCCGTAGATGTGGGTATTTCGGTATTCCAGACGATGCCGATTGGAATTGTTCCTTTTGAAGAACCTGAAACAATCAAGTGGGCTAATGAAGCTCCCCATCAGATTTTGGCTCGTGATGCCAATCTTTCTGGGCGTTTTGAGGCTGTCCCGTCGGAAAAATTTGACTTGGTGCTATTCAGTAAAAAGCGAGCTCGCCAGTATGTGACGGGGCAAGCGACAAAACTAAGCAATGGGAAAATCAAGCTTGATTGCTATTTGTATGCAGCTGAAACAAAAGATTTATTGTTTGGCGAAAGTTATACGGTGAAGTCGCAAGAAGTTCGTCAGGCTATTCATATGTTCTTTGATAATGTGGTTTATCGCTTATTCGGGGAACGCGGTGTCGCTTCGACAAAGCTTGCTTATGTCTCGGTTATCAATGGCGTGAAGCAGGTGATGATTGCTGATTACGATGGCTTTTCGCGTCGACAGATTACTCGTGATTCTACGACCAGCACGATGCCTGTTTGGCAGAAAGGTAATAAGGGACTTGTGTATGTCGGTTATCGTAAGCATCGGCCGAATCTTTATGCTATCTCATTTGGCGGTAAAGAAACTTCGCTTTTCTCGCAGTTTAAGCAGGCTTACGGTCCGGCGGTGAATCCGAAAACGGGTGAGCTCATTTTCTCTGTAATTGACAATGCTGGTCATTCTGAACTTTATCGTGGCGATATGAAAACTGGTTCTGCGCAGAAATTCTTGCATTTGCCATCGAATCAGTTGAGTCCGTCTTGGAGCCCGTTTGCAAGTGAAGTGCTGTTTACGAGTGATCGTGGCGGTTCTCCACAAGTGTACGCTGTGGGCCGTGATGGTACGGATGTGAGACGCATTACGTTTATGGGGCATTATAACGAACGTGCCAGTTGGTCCCCTGAAGGTGACCGCATTGTCTATACATCAATGGATGATGGCAAAATGAATATTTATACCTGTGCCCTTGATGGTACTGATATTATTCAGCTTACGTCGAATGCCGGGAATAACGAACACCCGACATGGTCTCCTGATGGTAAATTGATTGCCTTTAGCAGTGATCGTGGCGGTAGTTATCAAATTTATATAATGCGTAAAGATGGTAGCGGTGTAACGCGCATTACGAATGGTAACGAAAATAAATCGCCAACGTGGTCTTGGTTCTTTGACGGGAAAAAATAAAATAGAGGAGAGGTCAATATGGCTAAAATAATTAAACTAGCTTTGTTAGGTACGGCTGTCGCTCTTTTTGCTTGGGGCTGCTCAAAAGAAAAGCCGGAAACGGATCCCGCTCCTAAAACGGCTCCGGAAACTCCTGCGGATACAACGCTTAATCTTGATGCTCTCGTTGCGGATACGTTGAGTGCGGATTCTTTGGCTCGCTTGGAAGCGGAACGTCTCGAGGCTGATCGTGCGCGCCTAGAAGAAATGATAAACCGCATTATGTTGGAAGACGTGTACTTTGATTATGATCGTTCTGACTTGACGGAAAATGCCAAGCGTTTGCTTGCGCAGGTTGCAGAAATTTTGGTCAATGAGACTCGCTTTATTGTGACTGTTGAAGGACATACTGATGAACGCGGCACAGAAGATTACAATATTTCGTTGGGTGCCCGCCGTTCGACGGCTGTAAGAGATTTCTTGATTGCTTACGGTGTGGATGGAAACAGGCTTATGTCGGTCAGCTATGGTGAGGAACGTCCAAAAGTCCAGGGCTCTGACGAAAATGCTTTTGCCAAGAACCGTAGAGCTCATTTCCGTGTGTCTATTGCAAATAATGAGTAGGGGTGAATCATGAATTTGAAAGTCGTTTCTTTGGGTTTTGTTTTAGCTTCTTTTGTGCTTTCGGGATGCAGTAGCATTACAGTATTGCGTACAAAGGAAATGAAGGCTGTTGGCGATGAAATTATGGTGAAAAATGATTCCGCCTATAAGGCCCTTGCTGCAGAAAATGATTCGCTTCGAGTGCAATTGGATAGCGTTAAGTCCCAGCTGGAAGCCGCTGCTGTGGCGCAGAAGCGTTTGCAGACTGAAGTCACGCTCCTTTCGAACCGCATGAGCAAAGAAACTGAGCGCCGTGATGCTCGCCAAGAAGAAATTATTTATCGTTTAGATTTGCTCCTAGGCAAGTCCGATAAGATTTTGGCGAAGAAGGTGGTGGTCAGTGGCGGTTCCTCAAGCGCTGTCATGGAGCCAGACGCCAATGCCGAGAAGATGATTGAAGCCGAAACGATGTTCAATACAGCTCATTCAGATTATCATCGTGGTGAATACAATCTGGCGTATAAAGGCTTTAAACAAGTCTATGAATTGATGCAAACTGGCGAAATGGCTGAAGGTGCTTTGTACTGGATGTCACTTTGTTTGATTGAAGCGAACCAGCCGGCCAAGGCGAAAACGCTTTTGACAAACCTTGTAGATTCGAATCCGAAGGGACCGAAGGTTTGCTCGGGCATGTTCAAGCTCGCCTCGATTTATGGTAAGGAATGCAATTTGGATCGTCAAAAACAGTACTTGCAAACGATTATTTCGAATAACGCATGTGCTTCGACTCCAGAATTGGAACAGGCCGCTGCAGTATTGCAAGGTCTGCTGGACTTTAGGTCAACAGATGGACGCTCTGCCGAACAAATCTGCCGTGAAAAGATGAGATAGGCGCAAAACTTATTGCTGAACCTTTAAAATCGGCCAACTAAGTTCTTTTTTACATATTTCTTATGGTTTAGAGCTAGGATTTAAACCATAAAATTGCTATATTCAATGCGCAAAAGAGGTACTTTATGAAACTTTTGCCAGAAGCTTTGACGTTTGATGACGTCTTACTCGTTCCCGCTGAATCTTCTGTTTTACCGGCCCAGACGGATGTGAGCACGCAGCTCGCCCCGAATATTAAGCTGAACATTCCTATCATCAGTGCTGCTATGGATACCGTTACGACGGCTCCTCTCGCTATTTCTTTGGCTTTGCAGGGCGGTCTCGGCATCATCCACAAGAATATGTCTATCGAAGACCAGGCTGAAGAAGTCCGCAAGGTCAAGCGCTGGCAGTCCGGTATTGTTACCAATCCGGTGACGCTCGATGCAGACCAGCCGGTCTCTGCTGCTTTTGAACTCCGCGCCAAGAACAAGGTGAGCGGTTTCCCGATTCTTTCGAAGGGTAAGCTTGTGGGTATGCTCACGAGCCGCGACCTCCGCACTGTGAGCGACATGAACGTGAAGATCAGTTCCATCATGACGAAGGATCCGGTGACGGCCAGCCCGAAGGTGAGCCTTGCCAAGGCTAAGGAAATCCTTGCCGAAAAGCGTATCGAAAAGCTCCCGCTCGTGGATGCTTCCGGTGCTTTGAAGGGCCTCATCACGATGACGGACATCTTGAAGCGCGAAAACAACCCGAACGCAAGCCTCGACAAGAATGGTCAGTTGCTCGTCGGCGCTGCTGTTAGCACTTCTGCTAATACGCTCGACCGCGTGGCTGCTCTCGTGGAAGCTGGCGTTGACTTGCTCATTATCGATACGGCTCATGGCCACCACATCGGTGTGCGCAACATGGTGAAGACGGTTCGCAAGAAATATCCGAAGCTCACGATTTGCGCTGGTAACGTCTGCACGCCGGAAGCTGTTGAAGAACTAGCCAAGTGCGGTGCAAACATCGTCAAGGTCGGTATTGGTCCGGGTTCTATCTGCACGACTCGCATTATTGCTGGCGTCGGTTATCCGCAGTTCTCCGCTGTCGTGGAATGCGGCAAGATGGCTCGCAAGGTTGGCGTGAAGATTATCGCTGACGGTGGCCTCAAATTCTCTGGCGACATCGTGAAGGCTTTGGCTGCTGGCGGTCACGCTGTGATGGTCGGCTCCTTGTTCGCCGGTACGGAAGAAGCTCCGGGCGAAGTCATCCTCGCTGATGGCCGTAGCTACAAGAGCTACCGCGGCATGGGCTCTCTCGGCGCCATGAAGGCTGGCTCTGCTGACCGTTACTTCCAGGGTGGCGTTCAGGAACCGCGCAAGTTCGTTCCGGAAGGCATCGAAGGCCGCGTTCCGTACAAGGGACCGCTCCGCGACACCGTTTACCAGCTCATTGGCGGTATCCACTCTGCTATGGGTTATGCCGGTGCTGCAAACCTCGAAGAACTCTACAAGAAGGCAACGTTTGTCCGTATCACGGGCGCAGGCCTCCGCGAATCTCACCCGCATGACGTGACGATTACGAAGGAAGCCCCGAACTACAGAACTGGGGATTAAGCAGTTAGCGTCATGGCGGACTTAATCCGCCACCTAGCCGGAATCTCCTTTGAAAACCCGGTGCGCAAAACGCGTGCCGGATTTTTTTATATTTATTGCAAATAATTTTAAGAAGGAGTTGAAATGAAATTTACGAAGGCTTTTATGATTTTGGCCGCTTTTGGCATGGCTTTTGTCGGTTGCTCAAATTCAAGGCAACATAAGGATCCGTCTTGGACGGCGAAGCCCGCGAATATGCAGGTGGTGTTCACGGCACCTATCATTATGGATACAGAGAAAGATGCGAATGGATCGAATGATTGGCCGATTTTCCCGTGGTATTATACAAGTGAAAATAGACTTTCTTCAATGGGGCCGTCTTCATTGCCTATTGCTACGAAAGATTCGCTTATGCTGCCTGATGAAATGAAAAAAATGTCGGAGTGGTTTTCGAGTGCTGTAGATAACACGCTCAAGTTCAATTCGAATGTCCATTACAAGGTGAGCGAAATTTCAAAGGATGAAGTTTCTTATTCTGAACAGGTGGCTGATGGCGAAAATCTACGAGTCCCGATGCCGAAATCTATGGATAGTGCCGAAGTCTATATGGTCATGGATAGTATTTCTTTGAAATCTTATGTTAGCCTGAGGGAAGGCACTGGCACAAATATGATGTCTGTGGGGCTTACAGTTGGTTCTACAATAAATAACAATTGCGTTCAAATTTCGGCACTTTATGCTTTTTACGATGCCAAAACATCGAAACGACTTGATTATGGTTTCTTGGAAGAAAAACAGTGTGCTGACCAGAAAGTTATAGAACATGACTGGCAGAATGTTTTACGAGAATTGATTCTGCATACGATAGACAAAACTCCAATCGCACAGTTTTAAATAAGCAAACGCGGCTGCACCGGCTGCGTTTTTTGATGTATATTAAAAGTGTGTCGCGGGCACTTCGGCGAGCTCAGTGACCTATGTTCTGTGTATGAAGAATTGCGGCGAGGTTGAAATTTTATGAATTCGCGTAAGTTTGTTTTTTGCCTGGCTTCGGCGGCTGTTTTTGCAAGTACGCTTATGCTTTGGGCATGCGGCGATTCGGATTCTCCTGTGGTTGTGGGTGAGGAATCATCGTCATCTATGGAATCGAGTTCTTCAAGTGTTGCGTTGTCGAGTTCGCCCGTGGCGCAGTCGAGTTCATCGGTTGCTTCGTCGAGTTCTGCAAAAACTGCGCCGAGTTCGTCTTCGGAAAAGGTTGCGGAATCTTCGAGCAGTTCTGAAAAGTCCGTGCAGTCTTCGTCCTCGGCGCCATCTTCTGCGGGCTCATCGGATAGTGGCGTTTGCACGAATTGCGATAGCTATACTGCGGCAGACCCAACGCTTGTCGAAAATGGTGGCAAAGGTTCCGTGACGACATACGGTAGCATCACTGCAAAAGAAACGAGTCTCGGTGGCGCCTGCAATTATGGACAGACGAATATTCAATATTACGCGGCAATCCATGTGAATGTTTCGCCTGGGGATGATAAGGGCCCATGGAATGGCGGCGCTGCTTGCGGTGGCTGCGTTCATGTTAAGGCGAAAACGCCTGACGGCTGGAAGGAAGTGACGGTGCGCATTACCGACCGTTGCCCCGATGCAAACTGCGGTGTCGATTTGGGTGGTGCGCCAGCAAGCGATATTATGGGAATTAAAGTTGGGCGTTATTATGGCGAATGGGAATTCGTGAGTTGCGAAGGTGTCGAAGGCGTGTGGGGGGACTCCACTTCGATTTGGGTCAAGGAAGGCGCAAGCGAATTCTGGAGCATTATCCAAGTGCGTAACCCGAAGGACATGGTCAAGAAAATCGTAATTCAGGGCATCGATTCCGATGATATTTACACGCTTGAAATGGTCGTCGGAACGGAAAACTTCTGGACTGTTCCCGTGGCTGTGCTCAAAACGGACAACCGCTATCGTGTCATTGTGACATACCGTACCGGCACCGATGACGAGTGGATTATCAAGGGCTTGGAACTTGCAGTACCCGAGGCGAACCTTTATCTTTACGAACATAGGAAAGAATAAATTTTTATATTTGTCTTAAATATATCACCTAAACTAGTTCAAATTGTTTGGGAAACTTATTTCAGAAGGAGTTGGTATGAAGTCTTTGAGACTTGTTTTTGTTGCCTTATTTTTATTAATGTTGGCTGGTTGCGGTGGAACTAACGCTACTATTTCGGAAACCTGGAATTGGCGCCCAGCGACTATTGCTGTTATTTTTACGAATCCGGTTGTAATGAATTCTGATGACGTCGCTGATGACTTGCCTGAATATGTTGACTCTTTTCATGAGTGGATGGCTGAGGAATTAAAAAAGAATATTTTGTCTAAGGCCGAACGATTGAGAGATAATTCTCAATTGCGTGCTTCTGTGGAACGTTATCCGTTGGGTGTCTCTGGTGCTGTTAACTTTTATATGGCCAATCCAGGAGTCATTTTTAACGAGAAGGATATTTTTACGATGGATGATGAAAACCTTGCGTTGCCCGAAGCAGATGCGTATTTGTTTGTTGATGCGATTACTATCAATTCTGTGTTGACTGGTGGTGGTTTAGGCTTGATTGGGCTTTTACTCCACGAAGGCTTGTTGACGATGAAAGGCTCCTATGGCTTTTACGATGGCAAAACTCATGAACGTTTAGGCTTTGGAACTTTGGAAGCCACTGAAGATTATGTTTTTGGTGTTTCCAAATCCAACTGGGAAAACTTGATGGAAATTGCCGTTAAAAAGCTATTCGATGAAACGCCTGTTTTGGAATGTGACCATTGCTCTGTTCGTGCAGAAGCCAATTGGGGAGCCCGTGAAACTCGTAAAGCAGCTCCCAAGAAAAGCGTTTGGGATTAATCTGAGTTAAGATTGAAAAAAAAACGGCACCCGTGTTGGGGTGCCGTTTTTTATAATGTTTTCTTTTACTTGTTGAGCATCTCAGTTGCTTCGGCGACGGCGAGCAAGTCTGCTTCTTGGAACGGCTTGCCAATCCACTGCAAACCAACCGGGAGACCACCTGCCATACCGCACGGAACGCTCACGCCCGGGAGACCGGCGAGGTTCAAGCTAACGGTGTAGATGTCGGAGAGGTAAACGGCCATCGGGTCGGATTCGTTCATGCCGCACTTGAGCGGGAGACCCGGCATTGTCGGGCTTGCAATCACGTCGCAAGTCTTGAATGCTTCGGTGAAGTCGTCCGTGATGAGGCGGCGAACCTTCTGTGCTTGCACGTAGTATGCATCGTAGAAGCCTGCGGAAAGAACGTAGCTACCGAGAAGAATTCGGCGCTGGACTTCCTTGCCGAATGCTTCGCTGCGGGACTTTGCATAAAGGTCGAAGAGCTTGCGGGCTTCGGTGCTGCGGTAACCATAACGCACGCCGTCGTAGCGGCTGAGGTTAGAGCTTGCTTCTGCCGTTGCGATAATGTAGTAGCTGGACACAGCGTAGCTGATGTGCGGGAGGCTCACTTCCTTAATCGTGGCGCCTTCGGCTTCCATCTTCTTGAGCATGTTTTCAATGGCTGCCTTGCACTGCGCATCGAGACCTTCGCCAAAGTATTCCTTCGGAACGCCAATGACCTTGCCCTTGACGCCCGTGCCGAGTTTGGCGGTAAAGTCTTCAGTCGGGCGAGTGCTTGTGGTGTTGTCGTGCGGGTCAATGCCGCAAATAGCACCGAGAAGCGTAGCGCAGTCGCGAACGGTCGAGCCGAACGGACCAATCTGGTCGAGCGAGCTTGCGTAGGCGAGGAGGCCGTAGCGGGAAACGCGACCGTAGGTCGGCTTCAGACCGACAACGCCCGTGCAGGCTGCCGGCTGGCGGATAGATCCACCCGTGTCAGAACCGAGAGCGCAGGGAACCGTGCCAGAGGCGACGGCGACTGCGGAACCACCCGAGGAACCACCCGGAACGCGGGATTCGTCGAGCGGATTCTTGACCGGGCCGTAGTAAGAGGTTTCGTTGCTGGAACCCATGGCGAATTCGTCCATGTTCGTCTTGCCGACGATGATGGCGCCAGTAGCTTCGAGCTTTTCGAGCGCTGTAGCGGTATAGGGAGCGACAAAGTTATCGAGAATCTTGGAGGCTGCCGTGGTGCGAGTGCCTGTCAAGCACATGTTGTCCTTTACGGCGACCGGAATGCCGTCGAGCGCTCCGAGGGACTTGCCTTCGGCACGACGCTTGTCGCTTTCCTTGGCGCGTTCGAGTGCGCGTTCGTTAAGCACCGAAATATAGGCATTTAAATTTTTAGTCGATTCAATTTTTTCAAGGGAAGCCTGTGCGAGCTTTTCGGCAGTAGTGCTGCCGTTAGCAAGTTGAGCCTGAAGTTCCTGAATAGTCTGCATTATCTTTCTCCGGACCATTTCATGATGTAAAGTGCGATGAACATGCCAAGTGCGCTTAGGGCATTCACCTTGAAGCCAAAACCGAGCGCAAATTTGACAAGGTACAAATCAATGACGACGGGCTGCGGTGTATCGCCAGAAAAACCGATACTGAAATCGGCAGCTTGTGTAAAAATATGATGAACACTGTTATCGTATCCGCCAGCGTTCAAGAGGACTCCGAGTTCGCCAAACAAAGCTCCGAGAGCTTCGCTCATGATGCCGCCCAAAATCAGGCCGACAAAAATAAAAAGGATAACTCGTGCCAATGAGTTCTTGCGTGTCATGCGGTGAAATATAGAAAAATAAGTGGTAGTTCTAAGCTACCCCAAGTCGATATCCGGTGATATTTGAATGCGGTAGTCGGGGAACATTTCCTGGACTTCGCCTTGGATGGTTTGCAATGCTTCTTGGGCGTTTATGCCGAATCGCATCACTACGTCAAAGCGAATTTCCTTGGCGGTTGTATCGACGTAAAATCCGTGCATCTGGATAACGAATTCATGCGAAGTGACTTTGTTTAGAATTTCATTGCGGATCTTGGCGGCTTCGTTGTTTTGCGTGTTGTAAGAGTAAACGCCGATACCTGCAAGGAGGACCCCTGTTTCGCAATAGACTTTGGTTTCGAGCTTGCGCGTGAGCCTGTCGAATTCGGCGACTGTCATAGTATCGGGGAGTTCGAGGTGGACGGAACCGAGTTTTCGTTCGGGACCGTAGTCGTTGATGATGAGGTCGTATGCGCCACGCACGCCTTCTTCGGAGCGGAGAATTTCCTTGATGCGTTTGGACAAATCTTTGTCGGCGCGCTTGCCGAGTAAATCGCTCACGGTATCCATCAGCATGCCGAATCCGGCTTTGATGATGAAAATGGAAATGAGAACGCCGATGTAGGCTTCAAGCGAAAGTCCTGTGAATATGAAAATGAGAGCTGCGGCAAGCACGGAAAGCGAAATGATGGCATCGAAGAGTGCGTCTGCGCCGGAGGCGATGAGCGAACCGGATTGAACGCGTTCGCCTTGTGCTTTCACGTAACGTCCGAGTACGAACTTGACGATGACAGCAATCGCGATAATGATGAGCGATGTGGTCGTGTAGTCTGCGGTTTCGGGGTTGATGATTTTCTTGATGGATTCCACGCCGGAGGTGATGCCTGCGTAAAGCACGATGGAAGCGACTGTCATCGCGGTAAGGTATTCGATACGTCCGTAACCGAGCGGGTGCTTTTCGTTCGGTAATTTTTGCGAAAGCTTATTCCCAACAATCGTAATGATGGACGAGAGCGCGTCGGACATGTTGTTCACGGCGTCCAGAACGACAGCGATGGAATTTGCCATGAGGCCTATAATCGCCTTGACTGTGGCTAGCAAAATGTTTGTGACGATGCCGATGACGCTGGTCTTGACGATGACCTTGTTACGGTTTTCTTCAACGTCGATGATGTTGTTGTGGGTTTTCTTATTGGACATATTTTCTCCTCTCTACTCTATTTTATGCTCCAATCAATAGGTTCGAGTCCTTTGCTGATAAGGTAAGCGTTTGCTTTGCTAAAATGCTTGCAACCAAAGAATCCGCGATAAGCTGAGAGGGGGCTTGGGTGCGGGGCGGTAAGGATAAGGTGCCCGCGATTCGGGGCAATGAGAACTTGCTTTTTGATGGCGAAACTGCCCCAAAGCAAAAAGACAAGGTTCTCGCGAACTTGCGAAAGTCGCTGAATAATCGTGTCGGTGAACTGTTGCCAACCGATGCCTGCGTGGCTGGCGGCCATGTGGGCGCGCACTGTGAGCGAAGCGTTCAAAAGCAAAATTCCCTGATGCGCCCAGCCTTCCAAATTTCCGTGTGGCGGTGGCGTGATGCCCAAATCGTCGTGGAGTTCCTGGAAAATGTTAATCAGCGATGGTGGTGGCTCGATTCCGTATGGCACGGAGAAGCAAAGTCCGTGAGCTTGTCCTGGATTGTGGTACGGGTCTTGCCCGATGATGACGGCCTTGACTTTATCGACGGGGCAAAAATCGAGTGCCGCAAAAATCTGCGGACCGGGCGGATAAACGACATGGTGCTCCGCATGTTCCTGCAAAAGCTTTGCCTTGATCTGCTTAAAGTAAGGTTGTTCGAACTGGTCGGCGAGCAGTTTCAGCCAAGATGGTTCAAGTTTAACGGACATGATTAGGTTTTGGGTTGTAAGGGGTTGCTAGAATTGCGATTTTCTCGCCGTCAAGGCGCGTGTAAAAAAGCGTTGCGCTGTTTTTGCCTTTGGACTTGAGGCGTTTGATTTCTTGGTCGGGGTCAACCTTGACGCCGCGGAGTTTGAGCGTGAGCTTTCCGATGTCATGCGCTTTGAGCATGGCGCGGACGGCTCCTGTCGAAATTTCAGCGGAATCGAGAACTTCGAAGTTGGCAAATCCGGGCGAGGGGAGCGGAGCTTCGCTCGTCACGTATGCAATACCCGGCGAAATCAGGTGCGCTGTTTTGTCGCATGCGAGTGCGACTGCGCCGAAAAGGTGACTGCGGAGTAGTACGGGGGCGGGTTCCGCGATGAATTTGGAAACGCTGCCGAGCGGCAAGTCGGACTCGCTGCTGGACGTGCGATAAACGCGGTCGCGGCCTTCCAATTCGTAATTGTGGTCGTATTGCGACTGTTCGCTTTCGTTGCGGGCTTCGCGTTTTTCGTCGCGGGTAAAGTCCCATTCGGCGATGGCGTTGCCGGTTTTATCGACCATCACGGCGCGGACATGGTCTGGATTTTTGGCGAGTTCCCCGAATAGCACTAGGCATTCGCGACAGTCCGTGCGTGAACCGATGTACAAGATTTCTGTTCCGCGCGGAATTTCGCAGATGGGGTATCCGGGCGGAATTTTGGCCATGCCACCTTTGTAGTGTTTCGAAATTTCGATGACTTCTTCGAATGTTGGCGTTAAATTGCGCAAGTCGCGCTGGTTTTCACCTTCGATTGCACGGCGCGCCGGGTCAATCGTGAAAAAGTCGGCGTTTGTGTTGGTGCGCGCAACTTCGCGGACATCGGCGAGGATGGTTTGGTCTTCAGATCCTCGCGTCACGCGGTTGTTGTAACGGTACATCGCAAGGCGGTTTTCGTCGAGGTCAACGCCTGTAATTTTCAATGTGGCGGGCAAAAAGAAACTGTCGCCACCCATGCCGCAGCACAAATCGTGAACGGAACCTTCGTTTGGCCAAAGGTTTGCTTTCCATCGCCCGATGTCTTGCGCGGTACTCTGCTCTAGCGCCAATTTATCGCAAAGGAGAAATATGTCGGATTTTCCGTTTTTTTCGCCGAAAAATTTTTCGCGGAATTTTGGCACAAGAGCCATGTAATCCATGATAGCGGCGCGTTCTTCATTGCTGAATTCCTTGGCTAATTGTGTCGAAACTTGCAATGCGTCCCACTTTTTCTTGGTCGCAAGAGTAATGAATTCTTGAACTTTTGCCGATGTAAGAAGTTCCGCGTTGAACATGTGTGAAATTTAATTTTTTTAATGCTTATTTTACAATTTAAAATTTTGAGGAATGGGGATTAAGATGTATTTTTACGGATATAAGGGTTGAGTGTATAATATGAATTTTGGAAAAAGCCTTATTTTAGGTTTAACTTGTGTTTCGTTCGCTGCTTTTGTCTTGGGCTGTGGTGACGATCCGGCTTCGATATCAATTGAAAATTCTCAAATTGATACTCATTTCTCATCATCGTCACGTCATTCCGGGGGCCTGTCCTCGCTTGACGGGGATGACCCGGAATCTTCTTCAAGCGGTATCCCCCTGAGCTCCGCCGATGATTCGGAATATTCATCGTCATCCTGGAGTGCAGCGATAGGATCCAGTAGCAGTAATGACGTTGAACCTGTTGAGTCTTCTTCTTCCAAAACATTGCGCTCCTCCTCTTCGCATCATTCAGGTTCTAATCCTAAATTGTCTTCAAGTAGTGTCATCCTGAGCTCCGCCGAAGGGTCTAGCAGCAGTATTGTTTCGGAATCTTCGTCATCGCGGGATCCGAGTTCATCTTCTGCTCAACCCTTAAAAATTGATTTCTTCAACGGTGCTGACATTTCCGAAGTCCAAGAATACGAACGAAATAACATAAAGTTTTACGATGTCGATGGCAAAGAAAGCGACATCTTTACGATTCTGAAAAATCACGGATTCAACTCCATTCGCTTGCGTACATTTGTCTCGCCAAAGGCGAAGTACGGCTATGCGGCAAGCGGTTGCGGTCATGACGCCGAAGCGTATGGCGATAAGGACCACGTTGTTGCTTATGCGAAAAAAGTCAAAGCTGCTGGCATGGGGCTCCTCGTGGACATCCATTACAGCGATGTTTGGGCTGATCCGGGCAAACAAATTATTCCCGAACGTTGGCGCGGCGTGAATAGTGCCGATGCAATGGCGGATTCCGTTTATGCGTACACGAAGGACTTGATGAATGCGCTCAAGGCTGCAGGCGCAACGCCAGACATGGTGCAAATCGGCAACGAAACGACTCCAGGCATCTTGATCCATAAGCCGAATAACAATACGGATTGCTGGGGAAATGGTGTCGACAAGGCGGCAACTTCAGTTAATGGCGACATGGGAACCGCAGCGGGCAAGGCAAATGCTGCCAAGTATTTCAAAGCCGGAATCAAGGCGGTCAAGGAAGTTTCTCCATCAACAAAGACTGTGCTTCACATCGAACGTATTCGCAAGGCCGAAACTGTCAATTGGTGGATGGGTGTAATTTTCGACGACTACAAAATTCCCGCAGATGTCATGGGCTTTTCTGCCTACACGGCTTATGGCGATGGCACTCCGGACAATTGGAAAAATTTGTTCAACTCAGTAACTTCAAAGTATTCAAAACTTGAATTTATCGTGGCGGAATATAACGGCGGCGATTCTGACAACCATTACAATTTCGATGGCTCGCGCAAAAAGACTCGCGAAATGGTTAAGGGCATGAATCGTTGGATTGGTGCGTTTTTCTGGGAACCGACAATTGGCGGCGCTTGGGGTCCGTCGTTATTTGACAAAAAAGGCAATGGCATTTACGCTAACGCCAAAGCCTTCGAAGAATTTTATTAAAAATGGGGCTGTGTTAAGCAAACGCTCGTTCGTCAAGGCATTTTTCAAGTTCGAGCATAATGTCGTCCTTGTTGTAGCCTTTTCCGATAAAAACAACTTGATTTTCTCGGTCGCCAAAACGAGAATCCCAGTTTTCTTGAACTTCTGGATTGTCGGCAAGGTAGGCTTGCTTTTGGTCTTCACGTAAAGCGTCAATCCAATAAGAAACGGGCATCACCGATGAATTTCTGCCGGCCTGTTCGAAAAGTTGCACGTCTTTGCTTGCATCCGAAAACCAAATATAACCCTTAGAACGAATGAGTTGCGAAGGGTAATGGTTGTTGACAAATTCCATAAAGCGTTCTCTGTTGAACGGCTTTCTCGCTTCGAAAATGAAGGATGAAATTCCGTACTCGTCAACGCAACCTTCAGTTTTGCGGTTTGACTGAGTCAGGGTTGCCGTTGCCTTTTGAATTGCAGAAGACGAATCGATTTGGTCGTAGTTGAACGGCTTTGTCGTCATGATTTTTTCAATGTCGATATCGCCGTTGACCGAGTGGATAATCGGAGCACGTGGCTGGAAATCGCGCACGATGGATTCGACTTCTTTGAGCTGGTCTGCGTTAAGTAAATCGCATTTGTTCAAAATGATAAAGTTGCAGAATTCAATCTGGTCAACAATGAGCGTCGAAATTTCTTCTTGCGAGAGGTCGTACTTTTCGGCAAGGCTATCTTTTGCTTCTTTTCTCTGCTTCAAGTCACTCAAAAATTCACGATAAATTCTATCTGCGTCGACGACCGTAACGATGGAAGTTAAGTAAACATTCGTGTTCGGATTGTCTTCTTCGTAGGCGAGGAAACTTGCGCTGACGGCACCAGGATCGCTGATGCCGGATGCTTCGACGAATACGACTTCAACTGAACTGAGGTTAGAAATTTTTTCAATTTGCTGGATGAATCTGTCACGCAAAGTGCAGCAAATGCACCCGTTTTGCAATTCGAACATTGGGCATTCGGTAACGTTCGAACCGTTCTTTTTCAAGATTTCGGCATCAACGTTGATGCTGCCCATATCGTTTACAATGAGGGCAACTTTTCTTTTCTCTTGCTTGAGAAGGTTGTTCAAAAGGGTTGTTTTACCCGAGCCCAAATACCCAGTGATGAGAATCACCGGTTTCTTATTCTTTTTCATAAGAATCCTTTGTTTGTAGAAATTATTTATGGATCCTCGTTTTACGAGGATGACGCGTTTGTATAACGATTAAAGTTTTGCTGTTAATTTAGGTTTGGCTACAGCTTTGGCAAACGCCGTAAAATACAGTGCGGAAAGCGTCTAGCGCAAAGCCGTGTTCTGCCATCAAATGCGAACTGAGCTGCTCAAGGTCTTGGCATTCGAGATGAATTAGTTTGCCGCATTTCTCGCACTTCAAATGAAAATGCGAAACATCTTTGTGGCATTTTTCGCCCATGTACTCAAAGCAAGCCGCATTTTGTTCGCCCAAGAAATACTTCTGAACAACTCCCTGCGCCACAAACTTATCTATTTGCCTATAGATTGTTGCGATGCCGATAGAAATGTTTTTTTTTAGAAAGTATGCTCGAACGTCTTCCGCTGTAAAATGGCGGTTCTGCATAGCTTTGAAGCAAGAAAGAAGTAAATCTTGTTGCTTGGTTTTGTAAATCATTTTGTCCGCGTTTTTCTTGAAATTGATAACTGTTATCAAATTTAATAAGTAAAATGATATTTGGCAAGGGGCGCGTTTTTCAAGCTTTTTTCGTCGTTTACAATTTTCCCAAGAACGTCTACTTGCTTGTTTTGCAGCTTTTGCAACGGCACGGATCGTGCGCGACTTTTGCGCGGCGCAATTCCCGTTGTTCCTTTGCGGAGTGCTATAGCGATACTGTCGAGAATCGGATTTCCGACGCCTTCGATGTAGTCGTGTGAAACTTCCCAGACCATGATTCCGGCATAGCCGTTTTCTTTGACCCAACGCGATTTGACTGCGGAAGAATGCGGGTCTTCAAAGGTGACGTAGCCTGTTGACGATACGCCGTAGGGTTCTACGGAAACGCTGTCATAATAGAATTTCCAGTCGGAGTTTTTGACAATATCTTTGTACGCAACTTGTTTTGCGGAACCTTTAGTGAAATCGCTGCCCGGCCCGGTGGCACCCTGAAATTCAAAGCCAAAAGAGGGGATCCCAAAGACCATTTTTTCGGCAGGAACTCCGCGCTTGCTCCAATATTCAAACGTTTCTTGCCATGACCAAGTGGTATAACCTTCGTGTGGATAAAGAGGCGAATCGAACATGGCTTTTTCATCCCAGTCGCCGGTCATGTCGTATGTCATGAAACCGAACCAGTCGAGATTTTTGACGAGAACTTCAGGCGTAAACCATTTGCCATAATATTGCGAGCAGGGGAGAGCTGCCGAGAGGCTTTTGTCTTTAGGGAGCGCTTCGCGAAGTTCTGTTAATAGTTTGTTGTAAATGATTGTGTCAGCGGCTGGCACGGGATTATATTCCCATTCCCAGTCCATGTCGAGACCGTCTAAATTGTGGTCTGCAACGAATTGCACAAGGTTCGCGATGAACTTGCCACGCAATGCATCGCTCGATGCTACGGGAACAAAGTTGTTGCTTTGTCCGCCACCGCCGAGCGAGACGATGACTTTAGTGCCTGCGGCGTGTGCGAAAGTTACCATGGAATCGAGTGCGCTTGGATCGTCTGCGGCATCTCCGTGCAAGGATCCATCTGTGTTTGGCGTGATGAAACTCCAAAGTACGTGCGTCAATTTTTCGTATGGAACTTTGTCTACAGTGTAAGCGGGCTTGTGCCATTTTCCCCAATCGGGATAATAGCCGATGAAGAGCGGTGTTGCGTATGCCGTACAAAATGCTGCGAATGTTAAAAACGAGAGTGCAATCTTTTTCATGATAGAACCTTTTATTTGCGCTTCAATTCCACCACGTAATTGGCTGCGTTTACAAAATCTTGCGCGTGTTCGATGGCTATGACGGTGTGGCCTGCGTTGCAGAGACCGCGAATCAAGCCGAGCAATTGTTGAATATCTTTTTGATGGAGACCACGGGCTGGTTCGTCAAAAAGGAATAGCGTGTTGGGCGCTTTTGCGCGGGCGAGCGTAATCGAAAGGCGGAGTCTAGCGCGTTCGCCGCCGGAGAGGTGTGCTGTCGTTTGCCCGAGTCGCAAGTAATCAAGCCCTGTATCGACAAGCGGTTTTAACTTTTCGGCAAACGGCTTCATGTTTGTGAATAATTTGTATGCTTTACCGATTTCCATGTCAAGAATGTCTGCAATGGAAAGCGATTTGAACCGCACTTCGAGAACTTCGTCGCGGAAGCGTTTGCCAAGGCACACGGGACATTCGGATTCTTCGTAGCCTAGCGGATCGTAAATGACGCCTTCGCCTTTGCAGTTCTCGCAGCGACCGCCGGGAGCGTGCGTGGTGAATTTTGATGCAGTGTAGCCGCGTACTTTGCTTTCGGGGAGTTTGGCGAATAAGTCGCGGAGCAGCGTGGTGAGGCCGATGGCGCTCATGACCGTGCTGCGTTTGCTGCCGTGAAAATCTCCGGTTGTGAGAATCGAAAGTGCGTCGATGCCGAGCGATTTGAATTCGTCTGCTTTGGCGCGTTTGGCGATGTTTTCGAAAAGGAGTGTTGATTTGCCGCTACCGCTTTGTCCTGTAATGACGCTGAACTTGTTCAGCGGAAACTCCGCGCTCACTGGCGCCATATCGAACTTCGTGAAGTTGTCGACTTTAATGGATTCTATCGGTCGGCTATCGTCTCCCTCCAGAATGGCAGTACTTTTGTTGCCACCCTCGCGTTCTTTATAGTCACCCTGGAGCCGAAGGCGATAGGGCCCATTAAGTTCTAGTTCCCTAATCCACTTTCCCGTAGGCGATCCCGGATTCTCCAGCACTTCGTCACGCGGGCCTTGGAATAGCACTTCGCCGCCTTTTTCACCTGCGCCCGGCCCCATTTCAATAATGTAATCGGCACGGCTGATGATTTGCGGATTGTGTTCGATAAGTACAAGAGTGTTACCGCGTTTGCGTACCTTTTCAAGAACAGTCCAAAGTGACTTAACGTCAGAAGCGTGCAGGCCGCTGGCGGGTTCGTCGAGAGCAATCAGAAGTCCGTTCAAGTGTCCTGTACTAAGGCTTGCCAATTTCAGTCGTTGGATTTCACCGCCCGAAAGCGTTTTTCCGGCGCGTCCGGGCGTGAGGTAGCCAATACCCAAATCGTTGATGGCTTCAAGGCGGTCGAGCAACGAATTGAATGTCGGTTTTAAATTTTGCCCGATTTTGTTGTCGAAAATCTGGTGCAATTTTTTTGGCAGTTCCGCAAATTCTGTAGTTAAAATTTGTTTGTAGCTAACGCCGTCAATCGTTGCGTTCAGATACGTCTTTTTCAGACGAAGTCCATGGCAGTTCGGGCACTCGTCGCTATCTTCATTGCAGTCATCTTGGCTGGCATCGATCCCCGTTCCGTCGCAGTATTCGCAAACGCTCGTGCGGTTGTATGGCGAAAATGAACGTGCGTCTAAATTCGTGACGGCTTCGGCGCTGCTCGTTTTATGCGATGACTCTTCTGCGTTCGGGCAACACGGCTTAGTACTGTAAAATTCGCGTTCGCCGCCGATGTCAAGTGTAATCGTGGAATGCGTGAGTTTGAGCGTTGCATCAACCGCTTCGGCAATTCGTGTGCGTGTGTTTTCGCGAACGATAATTCTATCAACGATGATAAAGAATTCTTTTGGCTTCAGGACTTTTTCGCCGGGAAGCAAATCGGCGAGTGAATACATCGTTCCATCCGCTAAAGCTCTCGTAAATCCCTGCGCCAAAAATACTGCGGATAATTTGTCGAGCGTGTGACCGCATGGATCAATCTTTGCCAAAAACTGTAGCTTTGTCCCAACCGGTTTCCCGGCGATAATGCGGATAATCTCTTCGCGGCTATGGCTCACCATCGGAGCACCGCAAATAGGGCAGGCGGGCTTCGCAAACGCAGCAAATAATGTGCGCAAGGCGTTGTCACATTCGGCAATCGAAAGGGCGTACGCTTTGGCGGGTGCTTCTCCGCGTGTAGCCGAAATTGCTAAACTGGCGGGCAACCCTTCGGCGCTGTCGAGCGGAATGCTACGCTTGCCTCCGAGCATGTCTGCTGCAAACGGCGAAAGCGTTTCAAGATAGCGACGCTTCGATTCTCCGTGGAGCGTGTCCATCACGAGCGTCGATTTGCCGCAACCCGACGGACCGCATACAACCGTAATTTTACCCAGCGGAAACTGGGCATCCACATTTTTCAAGTTGTGCAGTCTGCACCCACGAAGAGAAATAAAATTGAGCATCAGTTAAAAGATAATTTTATAAAAAGAATTTTGGGCTTTGAAAAAGTTGGCGAACGAAAAAAGCACCCTGCCGGGTGCTTTTCTACAGCTTTGCCGCGATTCTAAAAACCTTACATCTATTCCTTGAACGTGAATCTCAGTTCACCAAACGGAGAGCGGAAATCTTTGTTCTTCAAGTTGTTTTCTTCGATGCCTGCGAACAGCCTGTAACCGCCACCAATGGAAACTTCGAGCAACTTGGTCGCGCGGAAGTTGAACTGTGCCGAAAAGTCAGACGTAAAGAAAGCATCTTCAGACTTGAAACCATCTTCGTCACCCTTGTTCATAAAGTTCACGCTGCCGCCACCGATACTGACCGGGAGCGAAATAGAGAACATGCCATTGCGGTAAACAACCGGTTCGGCAAAAACGCCGTATGCATGGTAGTCAATCATTTGTGGGAGGCGGACTTTCGGGTTCTTTACGTCGCTTAGAATGGAAGAAAAGTAAGCGCCCACGCTGATATACGGATTCAGCACAATACCGATGCGGAGATTCGCGAAAATTGTCCCGTCGCGAGCGATTAGGGAATTGCCACCGCTAATACCAAGGAGTGCGCCCCAATTAGAGGTATCGGCTTTTCCCGGTTCGTAATCTTTGGAACCCTGGAGTTCTGCGTGCGAACTTACGGTGAGTGTGAGTGCCGTAAGAATGGCGGTCCAAATTTTTGCCTTCATTATAAATCCTCCGATTTGCCTTCCCATCTCCAGTTCTTTGTGCTAACGGCCGGCCAGTGGCAAATTGTCCACACGAGACTGTTGCCGCATAGAATGATTGACCAAACGCCAAAGAGCAAGAAAAGGAATAGTGGAATAAAAGCTAGCGATCCGTAGAAAATGGACATTCGTGTGACCATTGCTGTTTGGATGAGCATCAAAATCTTCACGTAAATGTTGATGGCAAGCCAAGATATCAAGGTCGAAAGCATCGATGCCAGGAACAGTTTTTTGCGGGTGTAGGGCTTGTGACCGGCCGGGCGAGCGGGCAGCAAGTAAAGCATGATGAAAATCACGAGAAGAATCGCAATGTGGAATGCCGAATACCAGAATGCCGTGATGAGTGCTTTGATGACTTCTGGTGAAAAGTGGAATCCGTCCACGATAATGACAGAAAGGACGTTTTGCACGTGGTTCACGAATCCGGCGAACATGCCAACGACGGCGGCGCCAATCAGGAGAAATGGGGTGTAAACCTTGATTTGGCGTACTAAAGTTCTGGAAGTTTTGTTTTCCCAGACTACGTTAAAGTTCGTTTCGAGGCTTCCGAATGCGAGGATAAACGTGACGAAAAGGCCTGCAGCGCCGATAATCCCGAGTTTTCTAATGGGAATGTGCTCGGCGTTTTCTACAATGTCCATGATTTGCTCGGTCGGCCAATCCAAATTGAGCATTTCGATGACGATGGGGAGGTAATCCGAAATAAAGTTACCGAATCCGACCGCAAGCGTGATGGATGTGAGCATGATGAGCAAGGGGACTACGGCCACGAGCGTCGTGTAAGTCAAAGACGCCGCACGGGTCATTCCATGATAATACAGGAACGACTTTCCAGTGACAACCATGACTTTTACAAAAGTCGGAGAACGTGCTGCGATATTATCGAACAACCATTCCCACGAAAAATTTTCCCACCAATGCGGCATACTCATTGTTAAATATAGTTAATGGTTTGAATTACGTGATTGAAATCACCTAAAAAACGTCTTTGTAAGATTATTTTGCCGATTTTTCTTCTTTTTTGGTCGGAAAATCGCGCCTTTGCGAGGACTTTTGGTAAAATGTAAACTGTAGACTTTTTTATCGTAATGAATGTGGACTTACTGATTGGAACAAAAGTGGCCGTTTAAGTGAAAATCTTTTAGTAAAGAACAAAAATGTAAGATACAATGTGGACTTTTTTATAAAAATTAGATTATATTAAGATAATAAAATACGCCAAAAAATAGGAGCGTTGTTTATGGGATATAATTGGAAGTTGAACGGGAACATACGAACCGTTTTTGCCAGTTCTTTGCTTGCTGCAGGACTGGCTGTTCCTGCTTTTGCCGCGCCTCGTCAAATGGAAAACTTAACACGCGGTCTTGTTGCTTCAAATGTGGGCAGCGGAATGTTGGTGAGCTGGCGCTTGCTCGGTACTGATGATCCGGCGACGGAATTTAATCTTTATCGCGATGGCGAAAAAATTGCTTCGATTGCAAAGGATGCTGGCACGAACTATCTCGATAAGAGTGGTAAGGCGACTTCCAAGTACGAAGTGGCTGCAATTGTCGAAGGCAAGGAACAGGCGAAGTCCTCACTTTCGGTCGTTCTCGATAAGACCGTTTCGAATAGCGGAAATTCTTTCCCGTACAAGACTTTAAAACTTGAAGTTCCTGCCGCGCAGACGATGCCGGATGGTGAAAAATGCACGTACACTCCGAACGATATGAGTGCTGCCGACCTTGATGGTGACGGCGAATATGAACTCATTTTGAAGTGGGATCCGTCTAACGCTCACGACAACTCGCAAACGGGTTATACGGGCACGGTGTTCATTGACGCTTACAAGCTGGATGGCACGCGCCTTTGGCGCATTGACATGGGCAAGAACATTCGCGCGGGTGCGCATTACACGCAATTCCAAGTCTTTGACTACGATGGTGACGGCAAGGCCGAAATGATTGTGAAAACCGCCGACGGAACGATTGACGGAACGGGCAAGGCGATTGGCGACAAGTCCAAGGATTACCGCGATGGCAATGGGCTTGTGCTCAAGGGACCCGAATACTTGACGGTGTTCCGTGGTGTTGATGGTGCTGCCATTACGACGATTGATTACATTCCTTCTCGTGATATCAACCAGCATGTGAAGGGCAAAAACGGCAAGGGATACTGGGGCGACAACTACGGCAACCGCTGCGAACGCTATATTGCGGCGACTGCCTACCTCGATGGTGTCCATCCGAGCGCGATTTTCATTCGCGGCTATTATAGCTCTTCTTACGTGGTGGCGTACGATTTTGACGGAAAGACGCTCAAACAGCGTTGGTACCACAAGTCCGAAGATCCGGGCAAGGGTCTTTACGAACAGGGCAACCACAACATTGCTGTGGGTGATATTGACGGTGATGGCTATGATGAAATCGTGTTCGGTGGTGCAACGTTGAATCATGACGGAACGCTCCGTTTCAGCACGCAGCTCGGTCATGGTGACGCTGGCCATTTGGGCGATTTGGATCCAGACCATCCGGGTATGGAATTCTGGGATGTGCACGAACATACGAATGCTCAATACACCGAAGAAATGCGCGGTGCCGATGGTAAGGTTTACTGGGGCACTCCGCAGCCGAATCCTGGCGTGGATAACGGTCGTGGCATGGCTGCTGACATTGATTCGGAATATCGCGGTTATGAAGTTTGGTCGTCAAAGGGCGGTGGCATGAAAACTGCAACGGGCAAGTTCATTGGAACGCCTGCGGTCTCTACGAACTTCCGCATTTACTTTGATGGAGACGTTTACGACGAACTCTTGGATGGCGCTTATGTGACCAAGTTCGATTCGAAGGCCAAAAAGTCGAATGTCTACTTTGATGGTCCGAGTGCACTTGGCGCAACAGGTTGCAACGGCACGAAGAATACGCCGAGCCTTGTTGCCGACCTCTTTGGTGACTGGCGTGAAGAACTCGTGGTGCGTTCTGAAAAGGACCCGACGACGATGTACATCATCTCGACTCCGGTTACGAGCGAACATCGCGTTTATACGCTGATGCACGATGCTACTTATCGTGTGGCTGTTGCTTGGCAGAATACGGCTTACAACCAGCCGCCGCATGTCGGCTATTATTTGCCGGACTATGTAAAGAATCTCACCGCTCCGGATATTTATCTTGCTGGTGAACCTGCTGTTGTCGATACGACTCCGGTTGTGAACAACGGAAAGTCTGAACTTGATGCTTCTAAGCCGAAGGAAGGCGCAGGCTGGACTGAATCGACGAATGAAGGATTCCTCAAGAACGGTTATTATAACTTTGAAAATACGATTGCAAGCTATGGCGTGTGGGAAATCTATTCGCAGACCGAAGCTAAGACGACTCTTACGGTTCGCTTTGCAAATGGCGGAACTGCAAACCGTAACATGGCTGTTACCGTGAATGGCAAGTCTGCAGGAACGATTGTTTTCCCTGCAACTGGCTGGACTACGTATGCGGATGCTAAGATCGATGTGAAGTTGAAAGCTGGCGTGAATACGCTTAAGCTCTCTTCTACAACAAGTGATGGAGGCCCGAATGTAGACATGTTTACGTTTGGCATTGATGGTGTTGAACTTTATGACGGCACGCAGAAGCCGGTGGTAAATGCTGTAGTTCCGTTCAAGAGCGGCGTGACATTCAATCCCTCGACAGGGGTTCTGTTCACTCCGCGTGCAGGCTTTGCTGAAGTTTATTTCTACGATATGTCAGGTGCAATGCGCATGGGCATTTCGAAGAATGTTGCTGCTGGTGTGAATACACTTTCTCTTGATCGTGAAATGCTCCCGAAGGGCTTCTATACTGTGAAGGTGAAACTCGACGGAAAGTTTGTACAACAAGGAATGTTTAAGAGATAGGTATTAGGTATTAGGAATCGTCATTATCCGAAGGATAATCCATACAGTAATCGAGTGATGTATGGATCCTCCCTAAGGGAGGATGACTGTGACGTAACCTATGACCTATAACCTGAAGAGGTCTTTATGGGCATGTTTAGCAAAGTTTGGCAGAGTGCGGTAGTGGCTTCGATGATAGCCGCTCCGCTTTCGTTGGCTCAGGTCACCATTTACTTGTGCGGTGATTCTACCATGCAAGATTGGGCCGAAGGTTATTACCCGAAGCAGGGGCAGGGCCAAGATTTCCATTACTGGTTTGATGTAAGCAAGGCTACTGTTGTAAATCGCGGACAAGGCGGCATGTCGCTTGGTGGTGGCGGTAAAGACAAAAAAGGCAATACCGCTGTCGGCTATTATGACATGTTCTTTAAGAGCGGTTGCTCCAATGGAAATTGCATCGCCGATAAATTGAAAGCGGGCGATTATGTAGTCGTGCAGTTCGGTATCAACGACGTGAATTACAGTACCGAAGATTTCTTTGCTGCCAACATGAAAAAGTTGGTGAGTGATGTGAGGGCGAAAGGCGCTTACCCGATTATCATGAGCCCAATCCGTCGCTTGTATTACGATTCTCCGACGCAGATTCATAACAGCTATCGCGGTTACCCGGCGCTTAACCAAAAACTTTCCGAAGAACTCAACGTTCCGTTTATCGACATGAGTGAAATGGTGGCGAACTACATGATTTCTGTTGGCGAACAGTATGCGGCACAGTTTATCTTCAACTATGCTACAAAGTCGGAATACAGTAATCTTGGCAGTGACCAAACCGACGCCGTGCATTTGCAGATGAATGGTGCAAATGCTTTTGGCCGTATTATCACCGAACAGATGCGCGCCCATTCTGACCCGATTGTGAAAAAACTTGGCGACTATATGGCGCCTATGTATCAGGTGGGTGTGAAGGTGAGCCCAGAAGGTGCTGCTGAAGCAACGTCTCTTACCGCTTATTATCCGAAGGGCATGACTGTGATGCTCAAGACTATTCCGAAGTCGGGAAAAAAGTTCCTCGGTTGGTATGATGGCAATGGAAATAAGGTTGGCTCTCCAAGCCGTTCCAACGTGAAGTCTCCGTATATTCATACGTTTGTTATGGGTGATGCCGCAACGCAGTTTACTGCTGTTTACGAAGGCGGTACGGCCCAGAAGTACGAAGGCGATGGCAAGGCTTTGACCGCTTTCCCGACAACCACTCCGAAGAGTCTTGATGATGTCACTTTCGAACCGTTTACTCCAATTGATGGCCCGAAGGATACGACTCTTAAGGTCGATAAGGATATCAAGAAATTTTTTGATGCCGCAAAACCTGATGATTCGGGGATCGGTTGGACACAAAACGAATGGACCGGATTTACTGGCGATGGCTACTACAACTTGGATAACACGAACGCCTCGTTTGCCGCTTACAATATGAAGTTTCCGGGAGCAGGTTACGTAACGCTTGCTGTGAGGTATGCAAATGGAGGTTCCTCGGACCGTATGTTCAATGCTTATCTTGACCATGACTACTATTTGAGCGCTCCTCCGACAGGTGGCTGGGATAAGTGGGATACGGCTTATGTTGTTCTGGATGTTCCACAGGGCGAAGCTGAACTAAAGTTCATGTCAATTACGTCTGATGGAGCTCCGAACCTTGATGCTTTTGGCTTTAGCCTTGATGGTGTTTGCCGCGTGGGCGTAGATTGCGCTACAACGAAGTTGCAAACTGCTAAAACTGAAACTGGCTTGAAACTTCGTGGTGATTTGCTTTCGCTTTCGGACCGTGCCGAAGTGAGCGTTTACGATATGAGCGGTCGCTTGGTGGTGCGTAAATCTGTGCCGGCGGGCGAGGTGGATTTGTCTGCGCTCGTGCGTGCTAATGGACTCTATCGTGTGATGGTTCGCCAAGGTAAAGTCAATTACGCCACAACATGGGTAAAGGTAAAATAATTATGCGTTCCTTTGCAAAATTCTTCCTTGTTGCTGCTGTGTTCGCGGGCATTGCCGTGAGCGATACGACCTCGTTTTCGATTTATGTCGTTGGCGATTCGACCGTTCAAACGTACAAGGATAACGTTTATCCGCAAACAGGTTGGGGACAGGTTCTTGGTTACTTCTTTGACGCCTCGCGCGTGAACGTGCTCAATTATGCTATTGGCGGCCGCAGTTCCAGAACGTTTATCGAAGAAGGCCGCCTCGACGAAGTCAAAGGCAAACTACAAAAGGGCGATTTCTTGTTTGTGCAGTTTGGTCACAATGACCGTGATTACAGCAAGGCTGCTCGCTATGTGGAACCTTCGCAGTTCTCCGGTTACATCCAGAAGTATGTGGATGCTGGACAAGCGAAAGGAGCAAATGTCGTTCTCGTATCGCCGATGAATTTGAACGGTTCTCGCAATGTGTTCTCGACGGGTAGCAATAACTACGATGCTCGCGGCATGATGCAGACGGTTGCAAAGAACAATAAAATTCCGTTTGTCGATTTGAACATGAAATCGTACAATACGTACAATACAACGTATAAAGCGATTCCTGATTACGTGACTCGTTACCTTTACAAAAAACTGGAAAAAGGTGAGTATCCGAATTTCCCAGATGGTGTGAATGATGGAACGACGCATTTTCAGGAAATGGGATCGATGGGCCACGCGCAAATGATTTGCGAAGAACTCGAAGACAATCTCAAGAGCAACACAAATCTCTCTGCTGATGCGAAGGCTGCGCTCACAACACTTGTGTCTGCAATCAAGAAACGTTACACAATCAAGGTCAAGACGAACCTCTCGAATTACAATGGTCTCATTACGCAAACGCAGTATTTCCCAGCGGGCTCGCCGATGACACTTCGCGTAACGCCGAATGGCCAAACGTTTGAAAAGTGGGTCGATGACGATTGCAACGAAATCTCGAAGAACATGATTTATTACGGCTTCAAGACGAAGGCTCGTGATATCACGTATACAGCGATGTTCAAGGGCGGTGCTGCTTGCACGCCGACGGCTCATGGCGATGAAGATTCTTACGAAGAAGGCCCCGGCAGTTCTAGTAGCTCTAGCGGTGAAGTCGAAGCGAAGGAACTTGCGGAAGACCTTTGCTCGTTAGATTCAGGGACTGAAGCTTGGCCTTCTGTAATTGAAACGTTCGAACCTGAAATTGCTGATGGTTTCTCGGAAGCAAATCACGAAGGTTACACCGGCAAGGGATTCTTCAATCTCGACAATTCCGCGTACAGCAAGGCAACGTACTTGGTTACATCGGACCAGTCAGCAGAACATGCTCGCGTGATGATTCGTTATGCATTTGCAGGCACCACGAATCGCGATATGAAAATCACGGTGGACAATGGCGTTTACGATGTGGCTTTCCCGCCGACGGGTAGTTGGGACAAGTGGGATACAGTTTATATCGATGACGTGTGGGTCGATGCGCTCGACTTCAAGGTGATTTTGCAATCGACCACTGCAGATGGCGGCCCGAACGTGGATATGATAGCCTTTGATATGAAGGATGTTTATCGCACCGGTTGTAAGGCGGCTCGTCAAAAGCAGGGCCCTGTTTCGATTGCGTCGAAAAAGGTTGTGACTGCTCCGCACAAGACTAACTTTACCGTCAACGCGCTTGGCAAAAAAGTGCAAAACGTGAATGACCAAGCCGATTTGCGCAAATTGCCTAAAGGTTTCTATTTCCGCTATTAAAACAGAAGCAAAATTTCATTAAACACGTTTCGTTGGAGGGGCGGAACTTTTGTTTTTACAAAATAATGTGGACTTTAAATGTCCTGAACTGTGGACAATAATGTATATTAGATAAGCTCATGATCAATATCTTTGAATATTTGAATTACCGCGAATTTTTGAAGGACGCATACGAAGAACGCCATGCGAGCGATTGGCGTTTTAGCCATCGTTATATCGCCGATAAAGCGGGTTTTGATTCATCGATGTTCAATAAGATATTGCAGGGTAAGCGCAATTTGACCGAAAGGATGGTCGAAGTTTTTGCAAACATCTTTTGTGGTGATGAACGTGAGAAAACGTATTTTGCCAACATGGTGTCGTTCAACCAGGCGAAAACGCATTCGGAAAGCCGCCAATTCTTGGAAAAGCTTGTGGCATCAAAGGAATGCAAAGTTGAAAATTTAGCGCGTGACCAGTTTGAATATTTTGACCATTGGTACCATGCTGTTGTTCGTGAGTTGGTGACTTTTTACCCGTATGTGGGCGATGATGCCGCGCTTGGGCTCATGGTGCGTCCGCCAATTTCTGCAAGCCAGGTGAAGTCTTCGATTGCGCTTTTGGAACGCCTTTCGATGATCAAGAAAAACGAAACAACTGGCTTTTACGAACAAACGCAAGGGCTTGTTTCGAGTGGATTTGAATCGTACAATACGGCGGTGAATGCGTATATCCAGCAGAATCTAGATGTTGCGCAAACGGCGATGGACCGATTTGATCGCGATGAACGCAATCTTTCGACGCTCGCGTTTGGCTGTGATGAGCAGACATATAAAGAGCTTGTCGAAATGGTGCGCCGTTTCCGCCGTGAAGTTTTGGCAAAAGTGGGTGCATGCCAAAAGCCGAATCGCGTGTTTCAGTTAGGAATGCAACTGTTCCCGCTTTCGGACCCGTATCCGCCGCCGCAGAGGCGCGGACGCAAGCGCCGCATTCGCGGTGCTGAGATACAGAATGCGTCTGTGACCGAAAGCGTGGATGCGTCTCGTGAAAATGCCGATGCTGTCGAAGGAAAGGAGTGTGAACATGATTAATTATTTGTTGTCTGTTGCACATTCCCGACTTTTGCTTTTGGCGAGCGTGTGCGTATTGTTCCTTGCGTGCGGCAATGATAAAGTTGCTGGCGGCACGGAAGCCGAATCTACAATTGCTTTGTATATCCAGACGGCAGATGGAACGCCTGCATCGACAGCTCGCGTTCGTATTTTGCCGAATGATTACCTTTCTAGCGGCCCTGCGGAGCAAACTTGGAACGAAACCAATGAGGATGGGCACGTTTCGTTCGAAGTCCGCAAAGGTCGCTACACCATTGAAGCGCGTAATGTGAATAACTCCAAGGCTTCGGGCGCGGTGTATTCCGTTGCTCTTGAAAAGTCTGATTCTAAAATCGATACTATAAAGCTTGGCGAACTTTCGTCTATTGAAGGCTTTGTGGTGCTCGGTGAATCGGCGCCTGTAGTTCGCGTTGCCGGTCTTGACCGTTATGTTGTTCCTGATAGTGCTGGCCATTTTGTCATAGATTCGCTCCCGTCTGGGAATTATGATGTTCAATTTGGCGAACCGTCCGAAGCGTATTCTGCAAAAGTGAATACTTCTGTGGGTGCAACGTTGTTTGTAGATGCTTCTGATACGAATGCTGATATTAAAATTATTGATTCGAAAAGTGCCGCAGCGACTGAATATCCCGAAGGCGATTGGGCCGCTCACGAAGCTTTGCTCAAGAATCTTCAAGGCTATGCCGTGGGAACTTTAGGTGCTGCAGGTGCTACGGATCGCTCTGGAAAAATACGGGAAGCTGAAGGCGAAATTTGTGTAGTCACGACTACGGATGATTTTATTGAAGTTAATGATTCTATGAAAGTTGCTCCGGGGTCGTTCCGTGAATGCGCCGAAAAGGATGTCCCGGTTTGGATTCTCTTTAAGAATGATGGAGCCTATAATTTGCAGTCTCCGCTTCGCATCAAGTCTAACAAGACGATTGATGGGCGAGGCCGCAATGTCCGCATTACGGGCATGGGAATCTTGACGCAGGAATCGAGTAACTTGATTTTTGAAAATTTGACCTTTACTGCTCCTGCGATTACGGCACGGGATACAACGAGCCGTCGTGCGCTCTCGATCCACAATTTGACGCACCATGTCTGGGTGGACCATTGCACGTTTGAGGAATATCCGCTAATCGAGTTGGATATCAAACGCAGTTCGTATGCGGTAACGCTTTCGTGGAATCGCTTTGAAAACGCGCAGTCTGGAATTCTTTTCGGGCTGGAACCGGATATCTATGTGGATTCGGCACAGACGCTTACGCTGCACCATAATTACTTTGCAAATTTGGAAACAATCGGAGTGCTTGCTCGTCATGGAAAAATGCATGCATACAACAATTTCTTCTTTGACGTGAAAAAAACTGGAATTGAATGCTCGGAATCAGCTTTGTGCGCTATAGAATTTAATGTATTCAATGTTGAAACGCCTGTAGTGGATTACCGCCTGGAAAACGAAGACGGCACGCCAGATAAGTCTACTTTGGGCTATGTCTATATGAAAGACAATTTATTTGGTCGTGGTGGCGAAAATGTTGCGCCAAAGAGCGATTTCGACTACGATTATACGGTGTTGACGAATATCGCCGATGCAGAGTTGGCCGTTGAAGTCAAAAATGCAGCTGGCCCGCGGTAGTTTTTACTATATTTGTGGCGCGAACTTTAAAGGAGCAGATTAATGCTTAAATCTACATTGCAACAGACCGATCCGGAAATCTATAACATCATCCAGAAGGAAGCCGAACGCCAGGAATACGGCATCGAACTTATCGCTTCTGAAAACTACACTTCTAAGGCTGTGATGGAAGCTATGGGTTCCGTCCTCACCAACAAGTACAGCGAAGGTTACGTTGGCAAGCGTTACTACGGTGGTAACGAAGTTATCGACGAAATGGAAGCTCTCGCTATCGATCGTTGCAAGAAGCTCTTTGGTTGCGACCACGTGAACATCCAGCCGCTTTCCGGTTCTCCGGCAAACGCTGCTGTTTACTTCGCCGTTCTCAAGCCGGGTGACAAGGTCCTCGGCCTCAAGCTCGACCACGGTGGACACCTTTCTCACGGCCATCCGGTGAACTTCTCCGGTATGCTCTACAACTTCGTGCAGTACGAAGTCGATAAGGAAACTGGCCGCATCGACATGGACAAGGTCCGCGAAATCGCTCTCCGCGAAAAGCCGAAGATGATCCTCGCTGGTTTCTCTGCTTACAGCCGTAACCTCGACTGGAAGCGCTTCAAGGAAATCGCCGACGAAGTTGGCGCTCTCACGATGGCTGACATTTCTCACATTGCAGGCCTCATCGCCGGTAAGGCAATCGATTCTCCGGTGCCGTACTTCGACATCGTGACGACCACGACCCACAAGACTCTCCGTGGCCCGCGTTCTGCTATCATCATGTGCAAGGATCGCACCATCCAGAAGCTCGTGAAGGGCGAACTCAAGGAAGTTTCTTTGCCGAAGGAAATCGACAAGGGCGTGTTCCCGGGTATGCAGGGTGGTCCGCACGACCACGTGAACGCTGGTAAGGCCGTTGCATTCCTCGAAGCTTTGCAGCCGGAATTCCAGACCTACGCCAAGAACGTTATCAAGAACGCTCAGGCTATGTGCGCCGAAATGCAGAAGCTCGGTTACAAGGTCATTAGCGATGGCACCGACAACCACCTCATCGTTGTCGATATGACTTCTAAGGGCGTTTCCGGTAAGGAAGCCGAAGTCGCTATGGAAAAGGTCGGCATCTCCTGCAGCCGTTCTACGATTCCGTTCGATCCGCGCAAGCCGATGGACCCGTCCGGTGTCCGTCTCGGTACTGCTGCAATCACGACTCGTGGCTTCGACGAAGAAGATACCCGCGAAGTGGCTCGCATCATCGACCGCGCTATCCAGGCTAAGGACGACGAAGCTGCTCTCGCCAAAATCCGCGAAGACATCGTCGCTCTCTGCAAGAAGCACCCGCTTTACAAGTAATTGACGGAATGTCATTCCCGCGAAGGCGGGAATCTCCCGTTAAGCATTTTTTGCCTCGGCACTCCGCCGGGGCTTTTTGTATATTCTCAGAATCTTCAAGGATTTTTTAAGAAGTTTTTTTTCATGGATCGTTCTTTTGCCATTTTATTTCGTTTGCGTTGTTGTTTGTTATAAACGCTTGTGACTCAAACTCTGCAATTGGAACATTGACTGATTCCCGCGATGGTCAAACCTACAAGACTGTTAAAATAGGCAATCAAGTGTGGATGGCGGAAAAACTGAGATATAAAAATGAGTAGTTTTATTCTTGGCCTATGGCAGTAGGGAAGTCTAAAGGTGAATGTTGCCAAAAAGAATGCAATTTGGGGAAAGGCAATGTGAAAGGCTTATGTCCAGATGGTTGGCATTTGCCCAGTGAGGTTGAATTTCAAACATTGATTGACTCTGTCGGCGGCGAAACAATTGCAGGTCGGATGCTTAAATCTAAGAGCGTTTGGAATGGCGACGATGCATACTATTGGAGCTCTACTGAGCGCGATTACATCTACGGAACTGCAGTACAGTTGAGCAAAGGTTCTGATAGCGTGAGCGTGGTTCCTAGAGATAAATTCTATGAATCCGCAATTCGCTGCATAAAGGATTAGACGAGTGCAATATTGCTCGATATTTGCGTCTTTTCTCTTGTCTCTTGTCTCGGATCTCCAATCTAAAATCTATCTTTGTTTCGATAACACGAGGTTTTATGCTGTCTTGGACCGAAATAAAGAACATTGAGAACCCCACAGAAGAACAACAATTAGAAGCTATCGGACTTAACTGGTATGCGATTAGCTTGATTCAAAATCCGACTGAAACGGTACAAAAAGCTGCTTTTGAAAAAAATGAGCAGGCTATTCTTTATGTGAAGTGCGGTCCGTGCGAAGCTCTGAAACAAGCGCTCAACGCCATGGACGAAGCTAAGTTCCTTGCTGCTTTCAAGGCGGAGCCGAACTTGCTCAAGTTCATTACGAATCCGGTGCTTCTCAAGGCTGCTGTGTCGCAGGATTGGAGAATTGTACGCAAGATTGATGGCGCTTCCGATGAACTTTGGGCCGAGGCCGTTCGTCAATGCGAAGATGCTTTAAAGTTTATTCGCAATCCTGGCGAAAAAGTGCTTGTTGCCGCTGTGGAACGCGATTGGAAGTATCTTCAGGAAATCGAAAATCCGACGGCTGCAGTTGTTGTGGCTGCGGTTAAGCAGGACTTCCATGCGTTTGAATACGTGAGCATTCGCCGCCGTACCGAACAAGTGCAACTTGCTGCTGTGCGTACCAATTGGCATTGCATCCAGTATCTGCAGCGTGCAAGCGAAAACGTGCAGATGGAAGCTGTGCGCCAGTCGAAGGATGCGCTTAGGCTTATCAAGAATCCGACTCAAGCCGTCAAGGATTTCTGCGCGTGATTGAACTCTCTTCGGTAACATTCCGTTATCCGAAATCTACAGCGGATGCACTGTCGAATGTTTCGCTCTGTATTCCGCAGGGGAGTTTTTTTGCTTTGATTGGTCCGAACGGCGCTGGCAAAACGACGTTGTTGCGTTTGCTTTGCGGTCGTTTGGGCGCGTTTAAAGGCTCTATCAAAATTGATGATTCTTTGCGCAATTCGGCGGGCTTTTTGAATGCCGAAAAATATGGCGTATTGCTTGAAAACCCGGGCGTTTATCCGAAGCTTTCAATCAAGGAATACCTTCAGTATTTTGCTGGTTTTTACGGCTATGACGAAGATGCTTGGCGTGAAGATGGCGTGATTTATAAGCGCTGTAAGGCTTTTGCTGAACGTTTGAATTTGCCGCTGCTTGAAAAGCGCTTGGAAACGCTTTCGCTCGGTAATCGCCAAAAAGTGCAGATTGTCCGCGCGCTACTCCACAATCCAAAGCTGTTGATTCTTGATGAGCCTGTGGCAAATCTCGATCCGATTTCGAGAGACTCTGTATGGCATTTACTCGATGAATGGCGCCGTGAAACTCATGGAACGGCGATTGTTTGCTCGCATGTGCTTGCTGAAATGGATGAATGGGCGACAGATTACGCCATTATTGATTGCGGACAAGTGCTGAAAGCGGGGAAAAACCTTGGGGCCGGCGCAGCTCCGATCGCGTCAGCAACGCATTTTGAAATGGAATTTGCTTCGCTTGTTGCCCGTGAGCAAATAGAAAACGCGTTGTTGGCGGCTGGGCTCGCACCAACCCAAATTTCTGCCAAAGGTGAAACTCTCGGCGAAATTTATAAGCAGGTCGTTGATAAAGTCTAAATTAGAACGCTTGCGAAAGATCGAATGCGATTCGGTTCCAATCGAAGCCTTTTTTCTTCTTGTGGTTTCTGCAATTGGTGCTTTCACTGTCGCTACAATTTTCGTTGGTGATAAGCCCCTTCACGATGGCGTAATCGAGGCGGAACGTCAGGAATTGCCACTGGTAGCGTATGCCCATGCCAAGACTAGCTTCTTGTGCATCTTTGTAAAGTTTGTCTTGAACATCCATGACTTTTGTCCAGTCGAAAAATTGCACGATTTGCCAACTTCTTAAAGATTTCCAAGGGAGCGTCCATCGGAGTTCTTCGTTGACGCGAAAGTACATCGGTGTTAAAGCGGTATGGATGTTTTCCTTGACTTCCAAAGAATCTTGGCCGCTTTGGGTTTTAATTATGGAGGTGTCTTGTGTGGTGTAGCTTGCAAAAATACTGCGGAATCGGTAGCCGCGAACAGAACGTGATCCGCCTTGATAGAACATGCGAGCATCGTCTTCGATTGCTTTGTTGAAGAAACTACCGACACTTCCGCTAAGTGCTCCGTATAGAGTCCAGAACAAAGGAACGTATATGTTTACCGTGGCTTCGCTGTATGTGTAAAGGTGTCCGTCTTGATCGTCGGAGTAATTTCTATAGCCTGATTTGACGCTAAAGTTTGTGCCAAGGCCGACCGTCGGCATAAAGCGGAATCCTTTAGTCGGGTTGAAGTAATCGTTGGTATAGTCGAATGTTAAACCGATTTCGCCTTTGAACTTAAAAAGTTCATCATCGTTTTTATTCACATATCGCGTATCGATAGAACTACGGAATTTGATGTTGTTTGTGATGCCGAATGTCAGGTCACCACGGTTAATGACTTCGTAACGTTCTTCGATGCTGTCGGGGTAGGCGGGCGGTGTGATTTTTTCATGGTTGAATGAGAGTCGGTCTACAAAGCGGATTGCGGTCGGAATGAACGTGAACGCGGTTCCGAAAAAGAGCGGGTTTGCGTAGCCGAGTGTGATTTCTTGTTTGTGCTGTGCGATTTGGATGTTTGCCGAAAATTCATTAAATTTCCCAAGAACGTTTTTGTGGTCTGCGTAAGCCAAGGCTCCGAACCCGTAAACTTCTTCAAAGAAAAATCCGTATCTAGCTTCTCCAGGAACGCGTTCAATAACGTCAAGATGTACGTCCGAGAGACCGTCTTCGCGGAGTTCATCGTTTAACTTGACCTGCGTAAAAAGCTGTGTTGAATAAAGTTTGCTCTTGAAGTTGAAATATTGGTTACCGTCAATGATGTTGCCCTTCTTGATGCGCCAAAGAGAAGATAACCAAGCCGTATCTGTTAATCCTTGCTCGGGTGTTTGATTTCGTTCTTTCTTGTTGATGATGCGTTGGGTTGTGGTTATAATGTTTCCCATCAAAACTTTTGGGCCTGGATTCACATTGATGATCACATTGACGCATTTGGCTGTTGTATCGACGTGTTCTTCTGATGAAATATAAACGTGTAAGTTGCCTTGTTTGCGGTATGCCTTTTGAATGTCTTGTAAGTCTTCGGAAAGATCTTCCTGATTGTAGTAATGCTTCTTTGTGATTTTTAGCGTGTTGATATCAATAGGAATAGAATCGTCTTCGCTTGCGGAAATAATTTTTGCATCGTTGAATCGGTAGCATACGCCTTCATCGACTGTGATAAAATAGTTGCGCTGCAAGTTGCCATTCGATAATTGCTCACGTACAATTTCCAGTTTCAAATCAAGACTGTAATAGCCGCGCGAATAATAAAGAGCGCGTACGTTTTCTGAAGAAAGTCGCATCAAAAAGTCTTGCTTGATAGTATCCAATTGGCCGAATTCATCGGGAATGTCGAGCTGTTCGTTGAGCTGGAACTTCGAAAATACCTTATTCCCGCTGATATTGACGGACCAAGGGCTTTTTTCTCCGCTGTCAGCAAATGCAAGTGACGAAAAAAACAATAATGCGCAAATCAGTAAAATCATTTTGCTTTCTCCGAGGACCTGATTCTTGAAGTGGGCGTACTTGTGGAATCTGTTGCACTTGGATCGTTTGGCTGGAGCATTGCTTTGGGCGGGCGGACCGTTTCGCATTTGCCGATGCCTAAAATACAGGGGTTCCAGAATTTGTACGTATAGTTTACACCGATATTCTTTTCGATTCGGCTTTCGCTGCTTTCTGAACCGGAGCTGAACTGATATTGCTTTCTCACGATTTGACCGTTCAAGGAGAGCGAAGGCGAGAAGTGGTTCTTGTGCGAGTATTCTTTAGCTTGGAATACGGGGAGCGTGTAGCTTGCGCCAAATTGCAAAGCTTGGTCGTAAGTCGGGCTCTGGCTTTGGTCTTGAGTATAACCGAAAATAAGGCTCAAGTTTTTAACCCAGCGCTCCAGCGAAATTGGAATCTTGACATATGAAGAATCCTTGTCGTTGCCGGAGTTGTCAAACAACATCACCTTCATATCGATATCGCCAATGTAGTCGCCGCCTAAAGTCTTGTTGGCTGTTGAAGAAATGAATTTACCGATAGCTTTACCGGCAAGCTTGTTCCAGTCGGCGGATACGCCAGATTCTGTCGCGACGCATCCCAAGAATATGTTACGGTAGGTGTCGGCTGCTGTAGATTCCGTTCCGCAATTTGAACTAGGAATGGGTTGCGGGTTTGTAATGGTTCCTTGAATGTCCAGGTTGACGGGGCATGTCTCTTTTTCTTTCTCTTCAGTTTCTGTACAGTAGGGGAGTTCCTGCGAACTAGATACATCGATGACTCCATGTTGCCAGGGAACATCGTTCCAAGAAATGTTGAAGGAATTCAAGTCAAATTCGTAGATGTCTTTTACGCCAATGAATCCGTTATCCGCATTGGTGACGTCTCCTCGCAAGAGCGGTCTGTTTGTCGTGCCGAGAACCATAATGTCGAGTGTCAGCGGGAACGATGCAAACGGGGAAATGATTTCGACAGAATCTTTTTGGGAATCACTGATGTGGAACGCTAAATCAATGGGGCTTGAAACAGAAATCTTGGCTTCGGTCTTTTCTTTGTTGCGGAGATTTGCAATCGCGTTATTGAGCATCGATAGCAGTTTATCGAGAGAACTCGGCGTGATTTCAATATCCAGATCTTTTCTATAAACGAGCTTGTCAATGACGAATTTACCGCTGACGCTCTTATTCTTGATTTGCCTTTCTTGTGTGTGCGGAATATTGAACGTGATATCGCTCTTGCCAATTAAGTTTGCCGTGCCAAATGTTTCGTCGTTAAATTTGTACTGAACTAATGGAATCTTTGTGACAATGGACATCTGGTCTTCGGAATCTTCTAGGTGACTTGTGACATTGCGCAAGGTCACGATGTGATTGTCCATTTCAAGTGTGTATTTTTCTGTGCTGATGTCGATGGCTTCCAATTGCATTTTTTGCAAATCGTAAAGCATCGTAGCGATAAGCAGGTCGCCAATTTCGTTCTGTGTCGAAATCTCGTTCATCTCAAGCGTGCCATCCTTGAGTTCGCCTCTCAAGCGAATTGGGAAATCGTTCGGGAGTGTGGAGTACTTGAGGATAGTAGAGTCCGACCAAATTTGAGCCTTGATTCCATTTAAGCCTTCACGCAACTTTGCCTGAACATCGATCTTCAGGTCTGTCTTTGCAATTTCAGCGCGAGTTTCTGGGATGAGCCACATACCTCCGATATTGATGGTTCCCAAGAAATCCATATCGTTTGTTAGTGTGCCGTTGCTGTTGATGTAACCGCTATTGGGGCTAATGTAGGTGAGGTGGACTTGCCTTGTGGTATCGAAAATATCGTCTACGACAATGTTTGTATTGCCGGTCCATGTGCCGTTTAGAATTTCAAAGTCGGTGAGCAATTCTATTTTATTCTTCTTTGCCGAAACGTTCATTTGTTGAATCTTCAGCAGCTCAGGCGGAATGCTTGAAAACTTCAGATTTTTGAAATCGATGTTTCCGAGTAAACCGGTTTCTTCTTCGAAAGAAATATCGCCGTTGAAGCTACCCGAAGCTAGAGTCGTATCGCCAAGCGGTTCCAAAAGAATCGGTAAGTCAAAATCTTTAGCCGAGGCGCTTGCATGCAGAATTTGGATAGGGAGCATGGCGGTTGGCTTGAAATTCAGATTCGAATCGTTCGGTAATACAAATGAGCCTGTCATGGCGACTTTGTTGCTGTTTTGCGTAAATACAGCGGTGTCGATTATAACCGTATCGCCAAGTTCCCTAATTTTGGTATGACCGTGAAGGATAAAGGGCTCAACGTTTCCGTCGATATCGAGGTCCGCTTCACCGACTCTTGAGTCGAGATTGTAGGCGATGGAGCCTGTAACAGATCCTTTGAGTTTATCGCTTATTGTGATATCGGAGAATGGAATCGTAGAAATCTCGGCGTGATCCGCTTTTGCCCAGATGATGAGTGAATCGCCTACGTGTACAGTCGTTTCTGCATATCCGCCGTTCTTTTGCGTAAGTCTCCAGTTTGTGCGGAGCGTGGGTTCGTGGTAATCGACATCACCCGTGATGGAGAATACGTCGTTAGGTGTATAGATGGTTGCTTTCGGGAAATCGATGAAGCCACGACCGAGGTCGAGTACGAGCTGCATTCGCAGCGAGTCCGCCTTTAGGTGGTAAGCGTTGGTAATGGAATCGATTTTCACATAGGCACGTAACTTGTTGTTTTGGAACGAGCCGATGATTTTGGGATTTTTGCCGATTTCAACATTTCCCTTGACCCAGTCCAGCGCCCAAGGTTCCATGGCGGAGAGGTTTGCTGCGAAGAAAACTTTTAGGCTATCCTTTGTTTTGACGTGCGCTTTGATGACGGAACCTTCGCGAGTTTCGATGGATGCATCGATGTCGTCGCCAGTTTTGGTAATGGACTGGATATCCATGTCCATGGGCATCATTTGTGGCCCGTACATGGCGCTCATGTTGGCGATTTCACCAGAAAAGTCAAAGTCCAGCTTGTCGTTAATTACGCCATCGAGATGGATGGTGCCGCCTTCGTTGTTCTTGATCGCTGTTTCGATGTTGGTCTGTTTTGGACTCCCGTTAACCTTGATTACAGCATCAAGAGGCAAGAATGGCCAGTATTCGCCAATGTGCGTTTTGATCGTGAAGTTGTATTGTAAGGATTTCTTGGTGAGTGAGGTTGAAACGTTTCCGTTGATATTCAGGTTGTTTACTGCCGGTATGGCTTTTGAAAGTTTCATCGGAACCCACTTGAGCGGTTCCTTGACGTTTATGTTTGTCGAAGCCTTTAATTGCGTGAGGTCGTTTTTTGGAGCCGTCGCGCTTAGTATCACGTAGTCGCCGCGGGTATTGATTTTTGTATTGACGACCAAGTTCTTGTCCGTGAAGTCGGCATTCAGTTCTAGCGAGGCGGGTTCCTTGATGAATGAGCCCTGGATGCTGTCGGCGCTTAGGGTGACCTTTTTTTCATCGGTGTTTTGAACATTGATGTTCTGGGCGTCCCATGCCATATCGCCCATGTTGAAGTTGAGCCTTCCAAGGCTGCATTTTACAGGGAAGGGAATTCTAATATTGTCGGGAAATTCGATGGGTTCCTGTTTTTTGGGGGGGGCTGGGTTCGGGTCTTTGTCCTTGCTTGTTGTATCCACGACAAAATTTGCCGAAACTTCGCTTGCTTCGAGAAGAATTCCTCTGTTGTCCCCGAATGGCGTAATATCCAGATGCGGACCACGAATCATGTAGGTCGAGGGGCCTTTTTGAATGTGGAGCGAATCGTAAAAGTGTTCTAGGAGACCGTTAGAACGGTGACCGTATGGAGTGAGAGTCAGGTCGCCGAACGTGTGTTGCGATGAAAGCGTTTCTTCGATAGCAAAATGAACATACCAGACGCCCGATGCTATAGCGCCCACAATAGCCGTTGTTATAGCGGCTTTTACAAAAAAGATTGATAGCGAACTTTTCAACAGCCCATAATATAGATAATGTCAAGTATCATAAAAGCCCTCCTTAATGGAACTTTCGCTTGGATATTGCTGGCTGTAAATTGTTGTTTACTTTTAATATTCTTTATGGATCCACACCTTCGTAAGGATGACTTTTCATTCTTTTTTTCGCAAAATTTTTTATATTCACGCTCACATATATGAGGACTTTATGAAAAAGGCTTTGCTTGCGATTATTTCCCTCTGTACACTTGTTTTTACAGGTTGCAATTCCATTGGCGACAAGGATACACTTGTCGCTCGGGTTAATGGTGAACCCATTTTTAAGGAAGACTACGCCTTTATGATGCGAGTGGGGAATATCGTTCCCAATACAGAACAGATGAGAAAAGCTTCTGGATCATTGTTCAGTCGTAAGGCCCTCTACACGGTTGCCCTTCAGAAAAATCCTGAGCTGAAAGAACAACTTGATGCACATAATGTTGCCATAGATGATTACTTGCTCACGTTCGTGTACCAACGTCTGTATGCAATGGATCGTTTGATGTACAGCGATGACGAACTTGCTTTCTATTTCGACAAGCACCGCGACCAGTTTCCTGATTCTCTTTCCTATATGAATCTTCGCGATAGGGTGGCCGATGCAAAGTATATCGAATCCAACTACGATTCCTTGAAATCGTACGCATTCCAACACAGAAATTTGGCCGATTCTAATGCCAAAGTCGAAATTACGAATCATATCAAGGATCGTTTCATCTCGGACCATCGCCAAAGGATTGTTCGTGAAACTGGCCCCGCTCTCTTGAAAAAGTACAACATCCAGGAATGCGAAATCAAGATGCCTTCGGCGGAAGAGTATTATGAAAAGCATAAGGATATGTACATGACATCTGGCGGTTTTGTCGTTTATCATGTGGAATCAGCAGACTCTGCCCGTCTTGCCAAGCGCTTTAAGAGCAGGAAAGTGGACCTCAAGACTTTCCAGGCTATTGCATCCAAGTACAGCGAAAATAAGGAAACAAAGAAGGCTAAAGGCTTTGTCGGTAAGGTGATGTACAACCATCCTCTTCCGTATGGCATTGGTTTTATTAACAATATGTTTATTGAACTGGACAGCGCTTCTGACAATTACGTTTCTTCTGTAATTCGTTCGGAATCTACAGGACGTTTCCATGTGTTCTTCCGTGCTGAAGCGTTCCCTGCAGCTCAGAAACCGCTTGATCGAGTCCGTAAAGCTATTGAACAAAGCCTTGCAACGAATGCAAATTACGAACTGGATTCGTCCTATGTTCTCGTGACGAAAAATGGTGAACCGGCAATCCGCGAGAAGGACGTTATCGCAGTCTATAATGATAATATGGGGATGGTTCGTTCCCGCAAACATCATGATCAGATTGTGAAATCTCTTGCGCTTCAGCTTGCCTTTGCGTCTGAAGCTCGCGAAATTGGCCTGGATCACACTTGGGAATACCGTGCCATGAAGCGCCAGAGCGATGTGGATTATATTATTAAACTCTACAGATTGAAGGTTATAAATCGAGTTGATGTTCCCGAAGATTCTCTCAAGGCTCTTTATGACCGTATGGGAAATCCGGGGCAACCGTCCTTGGCTTATGAACAGTCTCGTGCAGAATTGAGCGACTGGTTTACGATTCCTGAAAACCTCATGAAGAGAACCTATTACTACGCCGAAGAAGACTTCTTGCCGGAAACCTATGAACAGGCTAAAAAACACGTGTTCGAACAAGCTTATTTAAAGCTCCGTTCTGCCCGTTGGGACAAGGAAGTCGTGGCTTCTTGGGGCAATGCCAAGGTTGATCTCTTTGCAGATAACATTACGCTCTTGCCGCAGGAGCAGTCCGTTGATCAGGCTATGAGAGAATCGGATTCGCTTTATACACAGGCCAAGAGCCTTGATAAGGCCTATTATGCATGGACTGGTGTTCGTGATCGTTACTGCGATATTGATTCTGTTGCCCAAAAGGCTACGTTTGAAATTGCTCACATTCTAAGTGACTTGGAAGAATTCGATAAGGCTCAGCGCGAGTATAGAGCTTTCTATGGAACATGGCCTGATTCTCCGGATGCAGAAAAGGCTATGTTCAGTCGTGGCTTCATCTTGAACGAAAATCTGCATAAAAATGACGAAGCGCTCAAGGTTTTTGAAGAATTCAAGAAGACCTATCCGAAGAGCGACCTCAACGAATCTGTTGACTGGCTCATCCAAAACATCAAGAGCAATGGCAAACTCGCTGATGACTTGATGAAGAAAATCGCCGCAGAAGAGTAATTATCTATATTTTTCACAACTTTCAAAAAAAGGTACTACTATGGAAATGACATTTGCAATGATCAAGCCGAATGCTGTCAAGTCTGGCTTGGTTGGCCGTATTATTGACCGATACATCGCTGCAGGTCTCTCTGTCTGTGCAGTCAAGATGCACCAGATGACCTCCGAAGATGCTCGCGGTTTCTATGCTGAACACGTCGAGAAACCGTTCTTCCCGGAACTCGAAGCCTACATGACCAAGGGCCCGTCCGTGATGCTTGCTCTCGGTGGCGAAAACGCAATTGCAAAGGTCCGTGCTATCAACGGTGCTACCAATCCGGCTAAGGCAGAACCGGGTACGCTCCGCTACGATTTTGCTCCTTCCATGACCGAAAACGTCGTTCATAGTTCCGACAGTCCGGCATCTGCCGAACGCGAACTCGACTTCTGGTTCAAGAAGGAAGAACGCTACGCTTACGAAATGCCTTCTCTCAAGGCTTGCTGCGTCCTCTAATAGAGTTTAACAAAAAACAATAAAATCCCCATTAAGGAGACAGACTCAAATGAAATGGATCATCACGTATCTTACTTCTTCCATTGGTAAGAAGCAGATCATGGGATGCACCGGTGCCTTCTTGGCATTGTTCATCCTGGGCCACATGTGTGGCAACTTCCAACTCTTGAATTTTGACCAGGCTTCGGCTCAGGCTTCTTACAACGCCTACACCGAATTCTTGACCGGATTCAATCCGCTTCACTTCCCGGTGAAGATGATTTATCTTGTTGAACTTGTTCTCGTGGGCGCTTTTGCTCTCCATATTTTCCTTGCTGTTACTTTGAAGATTGAAAACAAGAAGGCTCGTGGCGGAATCGAATACGAAGTCAGCGCTCGCAAGGGCAAGAAGACTTTCGCAACGTTCACCATGATCTGGTCCGGCCTCTTCATTCTCGGCTTCCTCGTCCAGCACCTCATGATGCTCAAGTTCGGTGAACACTACCTCTACATGAACGACAAGGGCGAAATCATCCGCGACATGTGGCTCACCACCATCCAGATGTTTGCAAACCCGGGTTGGGCTGCATTCTATGTGGTTAGCATGTTCGTAATCGGCCTTCATTTGTTCCACGCTATTTCGTCTGCATTCCAGACGATGGGTATCGCTCACCAGAAGTGGACTCCGATTATCGATATCGCCGGTATCGTTTATAGCGTCGTCGTGGCACTTGGCTTCGGCATCACCGCTGTTGCCTCCTACTACCTCGCTAACCAGCCTGAAACCCAGGCTCTCATCGAAAAGTCTCGTAGCCTCCAGCAGCAGTACGAACAGCAGAAGGCCAAGGCCGACAAGGCTGCTTTCGTCATCCCGTCTGTTGGCGAAGTACAAGTTTCTTTCAATATTGAAAAGTAAGGAGACCACTAATGATTCTTGACTCTAAAATTCCTGGTGGTTCCATCGAAGAAAAGTGGACCAAGCACAAGTTTGAACTCAAACTCGTGAACCCGGCCAACAAGCGTAAGTTCACAGTGATCGTTGTGGGTACTGGCCTTGCTGGTGCATCCGCTGCAGCATCCCTTGGTGAACTTGGTTACAACGTAAAGTCTTTCTGCATTCAGGACAGCCCGCGTCGTGCACACTCCATTGCCGCTCAGGGTGGTATCAACGCTGCTAAGAACTACAAGAACGATGGCGACTCCGTTTATCGTTTGTTCTACGATACCGTTAAGGGTGGTGACTTCCGCGCTCGCGAAGCCAACGTGCACCGCTTGGCTGAAAACTCCAACCTCATCATCGACCAGTGCGTCGCTCAGGGCGTTCCGTTCGGTCGTGAATACGGTGGCCTCCTCGACAACCGTTCCTTCGGTGGTACGCAGGTTTCCCGTACGTTCTACGCCCGCGGTCAGACGGGTCAGCAGCTCTTGCTCGGTGCCTACCAGGCTCTCATGCGCCAGGTTGCTGCCGGTAAGGTGAAGATGTTCCCCCGCCGCGAAATGATGGACCTCGTCGTGATCGACGGCAAGGCTCGCGGTATCATCGTTCGTAACCTCATCACTGGCGAACTCGAAAGCCACGTTGCTGACGCAGTCTGCCTTTGCACTGGTGGTTACGGTAACGTCTATTACCTTTCTACAAACGCTCAGGGTTCTAACGTAACGGCTGCATTCCGTGCATACAAGCGCGGTGCTCTCTTTGCAAACCCGTGCTATACTCAAATTCACCCGACTTGCATTCCGCGTCATGGCGATTTGCAGTCCAAGCTCACCTTGATGAGTGAATCTCTCCGTAACGATGGTCGTATTTGGGTCCCGCGTAAGGCTGGCGATACTCGCTCTCCGGACCAGATCCCGGAAGAAGATCGTTACTACTACCTCGAAGAAAAGTATCCGAGCTTCGGTAACCTCGTCCCGCGTGACGTGGCTTCCCGTAACGCTAAGCAGGTCTGCGACGCAGGTCTCGGCGTGGGTAACACCAAGCAGGCTGTTTACCTCGACTTCGCTGACGCTATCCAGCGTATGGGCGTTGCTGGCGTTTCTGCCAAGTACGGCAACCTCTTCCAGATGTACGAAAAGATCACAGACGAAGACC
>CAMUYW010000010.1 GCA_947165045.1 uncultured Fibrobacter sp.
GGTATCCATGTTGCTCTTGCTTTTGCGGGTCACGCTGATGCACCCCGAACGCATCGATCCCAAGCCATCTTTCGAAAAGACGCTCCTGAAAATTCTCCCCGCCGCCTGCATCCCCCTCGTCATCCTGATGTCCGTCGGCATCATGCGCAGAATCTCCGATTACGGGATTTCAGAAGACCGCTATTACATTACCGCCATCAACATTTTCTACTATGCCATTATCGCCATTTTGCTCATTGACAAAATCAAGTGCAAATCCAGATACATCGCCATCGTCTTTTGTGCCATGTTCCTCATCGTCACGAATGGTCCATTAAGTGCGTTCAACGTCACGCATCGCGTCTGGATAGGGAGCATCAAGGCAGCGCTCGCCGAACAAGGCTTCAGCGAATTTCCGCTAGGCATGGAATCTACTGAAAAATTTTACAACAACCTCACAAGCAAAGACGATCCCAAAGATAACGTAATAGCTTCGCGACTGAAGGTTCTCAATTCTAGACACGACAAAGAACTCGCTCAATACATTCCTACGGAAAATTCCACGAGATTCGTCACTACGATAAGCGGCAATAAGAATAATGAAGAGTACATTATTAAATCATACATCAATAATTCCGAGAACAGCTACTTTGAAATTCCTAAAAACGCAACCCAAGTAAACCACTTTTACAAGTACTTCAACAAAGAAGATTACGAACTCCTCAACGACACGCTATTCTTCAAACTCAAATCCCAAAAGCTAGACAAGACTTTTAATTTCTTTGTCACCAGGCAAGCATTAGAAAGCAAGGACGTACGATTCCTCGAAACCGAAGGTGCCAAAATCGGTGTCGAGAATTTGAACTTGACTTTATACAAGAAAGAAGAAAAAGTCAAGCACAATTACTTTAGTATCCGAGGCATCCTCTTCCTGGAGTAAATCATGGACTTAACAGCAATCAAAAAATACCCGAGCCAAATCTCGACGGCGTTCAAGCGATTCCCGCTGGCATCGACGCTTGCCATCTTTACATTCTACGCATTCGTCTCCATTTACGAAATGGGGCCATCACTTTTCGATAACTCCGCCAAAACTTTCGTATGGTTAAGCATCTATCCCATCGCAGCGATGCTCATCGCCGTAGCGACAACGCTATTCCAGGAATCACGGAAAAGCACAAGCAATACACCCCAAATTATCACTAGCAGTTCATGGCTCGTCGTTTCAGCGACTTTAGTCTTCTCCCTCTTAAATGATGACGAAGTCCATCTTTTTTACTTCATCTGCACCATTACACTTGTTTATATAGTAGCCTTACTGAGCATTTTCTTCGCGCCGTTCTGGAAGCAAAAAGACGAAAACGGATTCTGGAACTTTCTGCAAAAGAATATCAAGGCTTCGATAACCGCAATTATCGTCTCTGCCATTTTACTTGGAGCCATAGAAGGCATGATAGTCGGTTTCGCCGGGCTTTTCGATGCGGATTTCAACGAAAAAATTTACTTCTATATCTTCCTCTTCTGCTCATGCACGGTGCTCCCCATATTGTACCTTACAGGGATTCCTTCCGTTGACGAATGCCTTGAAGAAAAGCCCTCGTTGAACAAATTTGCAACAAGCACCATCCGGTTCCTCTTCATCCCGGTACTCGCCATCGGCATCGTTCTCTTTTACGCCTACATCGTCAAGTTCATCGTGCAATGGAATATGCCCGAAGGCGTGGTTTCGGCCTTTGTTACAGGATTCATGGTCTACATGTTCGCGCTTTTCACCGCGATGTATCCATTTCACCTCGCTCCAAGCGAAACCCTTGAAAAAAGGCTTTTGAAAATTTTCCCCGCCGCCTGCATCCCCCTTGTTGTTTTAATGAGCATCGACATTTTCACGATGTTGCACGAAAGCGATATCGATGAGGAGTTCTTTTACATCATCGCCATCAATATTTTCTTCTACGCCACGCTCGCCATTTTGCTCACCGACAAGATCAAGCGCAAGTTCCGGTACATCGCTTTGACCATCTGCGTATTGTTCTTTATTTGTACGGATTCCCCCTTAAACGCTCCAACAATTACCCGCCATATATGGCTCAACAGCATTGAAAACGCACTTATCGAGCAAGGCTACAAAGAGTTCCCGCTGAGCGGAAAAGACGAGAACGAGTTCATTAAAGCTCTTAGAAAAAGCGACAGCGAAGATGCCAAAATGATTATCAGGCGAATCCAAAAGTTGGATGATGCTTATTTAGCCCCATATTTTTCCGGGAAAATTTCGCTGTACAACGAAGCCGAGCCAGAATCTTGTTGCGCTTCCGACAGTACCAACAATGCCGACAGCACCGAAGTATTCGACTCCTTCGAAGCGACAATCAAACATTCGGAGAATCTGACTTTCGACATTCCCAAAGGAGCAAAAGAAGTTGCACGATTGAACCTGAAGTTCGACGATGATTATTTCGAATTCCAAGGCGACACACTCTCGTTCAAAATTTCCCTCACACCAGTTGACAAAAACAAGAAGGACTCCACCAGCGCCGACACAAGCGCAGCTCAGGTCAAAAAAACATTCTATAACTTCAAGGTCCTAAAAGAGACCTTAAAACAGGACACCACAAGAATCCTGAAGACCAAAGGAGCAACCATCGGATTGCAATACCTCTACGCCTCCCAAGAATCGGAAACAGACCGCACGCTCAAAATCAAGGGTTTACTGTTTATAGAGTAAACTGCCTTTTGGAACATTGCGCGGCCGATTTAGTCAATAATCGGCTTGACTCTTTTTATGCATATAACTATATTTACGCATAAATAAGAAATGCGCGGTCGCCTTTCTGTTCGCGAAAGGTCGCAAATCCCGCGCCAAAAGGAATAAAATTATGGAATACAAAATTAAGGATATTAACCTTGCGATCGAAGGTCGTAAGGAACTCGACCTCGCCGAAACCGAAATGCCGGGCCTCATGGCTCTCCGCAAGGAATATGCCGGCAAGAAGCCGCTCGCTGGCGCCCGCATCATGGGTAGCCTCCACATGACCGTGCAGACCGCTATTTTGATTGAAACCCTCGTGGACCTGGGTGCTGACGTGCGCTGGGTCAGCTGCAACATTTTCAGTACGCAAGACAATGCCGCCGCCGCAGTCGTCGTTGGCAAGAATGGCAGTGTTAGCAATCCGCAAGGCGTTCCTGTTTTCGCATGGAAGGGCGAATCCCTCGAAGAATATTGGGAAAACACTGCTCGCGCTCTCGTTTGGCCGGACGGCAAGACCCCGGACCTCATCGTGGACGACGGTGGCGACGCCACCATGCTCGTGACATGCGGCGCCGAATTCGAAGACGCCGGCAAGGTTCCTGAATTCAATCCGGAAAAGGACAGCGAAGAATGGGGCGTATTCCTCGCCACCTGCCGCAAGATTTTCGAAAAGGACCCGAAGCAGTGGACACGCGCCCGAGCAGCCTTGAAGGGCGTTTCCGAAGAAACCACTACCGGCGTGCATCGCCTGTACCAGATGGCTCAGGCCAAGCGCCTCAAGTTCCCGGCAATCAACGTGAACGATTCCGTGACCAAGTCCAAGTTCGACAACCTCTACGGCTGCCGTCACTCCCTCATCGACGGCATCAACCGCGCCACCGACGTGATGATGGCAGGCAAAATTGCTGTGGTTTGCGGCTACGGCGACGTGGGTAAGGGCTGCGCTCAGTCTCTCCGCGGTCAGGGCGCTCGCGTGATCATCACCGAAATCGACCCAATTTGCGCACTCCAGGCTGCCATGGAAGGCTATGAAGTCAAGACGCTCGACGAAGTCGTTAGCTACGCCGACATCTTCGTGACCACCACCGGTAACACCGGCATCATTAGCGCTGCCCAGATGGAAAAGATGAAAAACCGCGCCATCGTCGGTAACATCGGCCACTTCGACAACGAAATCGACATGGCCGGCCTCAAGAAGATTCCGGGCATCAAGAGGAACGAAATCAAGCCGCAGTACGATGAATGGATTTTCGCCGACGGCCACAGCATCCTTATCCTCGCTGAAGGCCGCCTGCTGAACCTCGGCTGCGCTACCGGTCACCCGAGCTTCGTGATGAGTGCAAGCTTCACGAACCAAACTATCGCCCAGATTGACCTCTGGCTCAACGCCCAGGGCAAGCAGACCGTTGCAGGCATCAAGTACGAAAGCGGCGTTGTCTATACGCTCCCGAAGATTCTCGACGAAAAGGTCGCACGACTCCACTTGGAAAAGCTCGGCGTTCACCTCACGACCCTCACGCAGGCTCAGGCCGACTACATCGGCGTACCCGTCGAAGGCCCGTACAAGGCTGAACACTACCGTTACTAGTAGACAATAGGAAGTGTCATCCTGAGCGAAGTTCACTAAGGTCCCTGAGCTTGCCAAAGGGGCGAAGTGAACGAAGTCGAAGGATCTAAAAAATTTCCCCCGTGCATTAAAGCGCGGGGATTTTCTTATCAAAATTTTTTCATATTTTTACATGCAAACAAAAAGGAGTCTCTAATGGATACAGAGAATATTTCAAGAATTAACGCACTTCCATGCGCCGAACTAAAACAGCGAGCATGGAATACACTAGTAGGAAACGCAAAGAAATCAATACTCTTTCTTCTATTCTATTGTTTGGTAATCGGCGTAATCTCCATTCTACTTGATGCAGAAATGTGGGGATTCGACGAAACATCCGCTCCCTTAAAATATATCTTGGCAAGTACCATTTCTGCAATCCTCTGCTATTTTATCATAGCTCCATCTGCAGTCGGCTATTACAAATTTTATTTAGAAAGATCCAGAAACTTTCCCGAAAAATACTCCACCCTATTCTTCGGTTACAAAAAATATATTAGAAACACTGCCGCTATTTTATTAACAGACATCATATTTTATGGATTATCGGCAATAGCATGCATCGAAATCTTCATCGTTTGCATGATTTTAATAGGCATCGACACTAACGCTTCAAGCACAGTCATTCCTGTTATCGACATCACTATCGGCAAAGCCATTTACTGGACTGTATTGGGAATCGTCTCCATCGCATTATTTTCATTTATTTTATACAAAACATTCGCCTTAATAGAATTTTTCCCATTTGCTCTTGCCGATAACAACAAAACAGGAGCATTCAGCCTGCTCAAGTCTTTCTGGAAAAAAACTTCGCCTTACAACCTCAAGATGATTAAGCTCTGGTTTAGTTTCTTTGGATGGTGGGTATTAGTTGTAATCACCTTGGGAATTGCACTTTTATGGGTTGCTCCCTACTGGTGTTACGCAAAGGCCGAACTTTATAAAGAAATCATCAACGAAAATCAACTAGACGTCATCGAAAACGCTTAACCAAAAAGTCTCGCCTTAAAGCGAGACTTTTTATTACCTATTCCAACCAGAATGCCCATCGCCATAAACGACACCACCACCGCCATCATCGTAACCGTGGAGCGTCGATGAACTTTTTACGCCTAGCCAGCCGCGCATTCTTTTAATTCTCGCAGAATTCGCCAAGCCATTTACTGTTTCAGAGCGCTCGGTTTCCTGTAAGTTGGAGCCTTGCTTTTCATTTGGCATATCCGTCATGTCACAACCTCCTGCAAGAAAGATTCTTCTTTAAAGATACATTTTTCCGCAATTTTATACAATTTTTTTCACAGCTCCTTTTATAAAATACGGGTACAACCGCGGCGCAGTTTCGACAAGCATCGCATACTTTCAAAGTCGCACTGCACAATAAAAGGAACACATCATGGAAAAAGAACTTTTTGAAAAATTTAATAACGGCGAACTAAGACTTCCTTGCAACACAAAAGCGTTCAAGGACATCGCTTGGAGTAAACATTCGACTTTCGAAGGGGTTGAACTCAAGCACATCATTACCGCAAAAGAGACGGGAGGCACATTCAGTTACCACCTTGTTCGGATCGCGCCAAACAAGAGCATTAAAAATCACATTCACGAAACGCAACTCGAAACTCACGAAGTTATCGCAGGGAGCGGCGTGTGCATCAATGACGGAGCCAAACTCGATTACGTCCCCGGCGTGATTTCGATTATGCCTGCAAAAGTCCCGCACAAAGTAAACGCCGGCGAAGACGGGCTTTACCTCTTTGCAAAATTCATTCCTGCGCTGTGCTAATTACAGCTTTCTTATACTCTTTGGGCGAAAGCCCAACTAATTTCTTAAAGCAACGGTCCATGTGACTTTGATCGTAAAACCCAGCATCATAAGTCACTTCGGACGCGCTCTTTTCTGCGAGCAACTTTTGCGCCTTGCGGACTTTACATTGCATCTGGAATTGATGCGGCGTAAGTCCAAATGCCTTTTTAAATTCACGAATCATGTGGAACGGGCTGATGCACGCGTCACGAGCCATTTGCTCAATCAAATAAATATTCTCTGGATTTTCAAGAATACTTTTACGCAATTCATTAAGGCGAGCAACAGCATCTTCATAATCGTCTGTGCATTCAGACTCATCGACTTGAATGCACAACACAACCATCGAGTAGCATTGACCATCAATCGTCTTGATTTCGTGCAACACATTCGGCGGAATCTGAAACTTATCCCCAGCGCGATAAATTGCAGGTTCGCCATTCAACACTATGCAAACCGAGCCCTCTTCAATATAGCCGACCATCAAGTGATCCGTATGCGTATGCGGCGGATATGACTTTTGCCAATCCTTATAGCGCACGCATTCAATTTGATCGTTCTTTTTGCTATACGAAATTTCAGGCATCAGTCAGCACAACTCGCATCTATCAAGCCGTTACTTTACCTGAACTTTCAGCACTCGCGTTGCACTATTTGCAGATACGCGTACCACGTAGAATCCACGATTCAGGCGCTGCAGAGGTACAACATGTTCCGCAGCAAAACCGCAAGAAGACTCTGTCAAATTGCCCATCATATCGAACACATCGACTTTGACTTCCGATACTCTAGGCAACGTCACAGAAAGTTCACCATTGCGATAAACAGCCTTCAAGTGGCCCGCCAATTCCGAAACCGCAATCGATGCTTTGTTACTGCTTGACGATTTAACGCTATTGCTAGAACTCGAAGATTTTTCGTTCTTGCTCGAACTAGACGATTTTGCCACGCTCGACGAGGACTCCACTTTCTTTGAACTGGAACTCGGCGCAGTACTGGAACTAGATACAACCTTTTGGCTGCTGCTAGAAACTACGCTAGAGCTTGACTCAATTTCTGAACTGCTACTCGACTCCGCGGCACTTGAACTAGACTCCGCGACATTAGAACTCGAAGAAACAACTACACTTGAACTCGATACCATAACTTCGCTTGAACTAGATTCCTCGCGTTCAACAATCTTGAGCCATCCCGGTACAATTTCCACCAAGCAATCGACACTCGATCCGTTTTCAACTGCGACCGAAATTTCATATTCCCCTATTTCTTCTGAATCCTCTCCATCCGCACCCTCTCTTAAAAACGTAATCTTGCCTAACGCAGAATAGCCCGAATGCGGCTTACACCCATCCACCGTATATTCAAATTCCGGGTCATCATCGCCATAAGCCTTTATAGCGTCCTTTACCGTCACTGTAGTAATTCCAGGATTCGGCTTCCAAATCTTGAAGGCACCGCAAAGATGCAACATCGCCAAGTAGTGGACCATTCCCTCATAATAACGGTATTGTCCAGACAAAGGGCGCACATCCCAAGCCATTTGCAAATTCTTCTTGATAATCTCTTCGTAAGTAGCCATTTCTGCATCACCCAACAAATCCGGATATTTTTCCAGATCCCGCAGCACCAGAGCAGCTACAGCATTTGTACCCTTTTGCCCCTCAGTGTAAGTTTCCCCAGGATTTTTGCCATCCCAGTCAAAGCGAGCATGCGCATAACCATCCGCTTCAAAAAAGTCTATAATCCGTTTTGCCATAACCATCAGGCTGTCGGCACTCTTACCAAACAAGTAATAGTCCATCCCAAAATTCATTGCAGCACGTTCGGCTTCGTACATGTACCTATCAGATGTTTTACTAAAATCAGGTCGATAGGGAGTTCCGTCAAAACGGCTGTAATCAGCAAACAAACCCGTTGTGGGGTGAGAACTTTTGTACAAATGCAAGCGAGTCGCCTGAAGCGCCTTATACCACCGATCCGTATGATTACGATTCTTCGACCAGCGAGCAAACAGTTCTATAAATGCGGGCAGGTCATAAGCCGGTTCGCCAAAAAAGCCCCAACTTACAGTCGGCTGGAACGAGACAACGAATGATTGCTGGTTAAAAAGTTTATGTTCGTAATTAGACCACATCTTATCCAAAATATACTGAACATCATCCATATACTGGCTATCGTCCCAACGGTTAGCAGCAAATAGGAGCGACATCATAAAATACAACTCGGCATCTGGCGCAGGAGCATCATCTTTACCAGAACCATCTGTCTTGCGCTGCCATGCAAAATAGCCATCCCATTCACCAGCCTTGTGCCAATGGTGTTCCTTGGTCCAGTTCCAAATTTTATCGAATTCTTCCCTATGGTTTGTCTGCACGGCAATCATCATGCCCCAAGCCAAACCTTCGGAACGGACATCGGAGTTGTTGGCATCCAAGATGTAAGCCTCTTTACCAATGTCGTAATAGATTTTCTGGCTTATTTCACCCTTGAAATAGTGTTTCCATAGCTGGTCTAGCTTTGCCTGAATTTCTTCGTCGGTCTTGCCCAGATATTTTTTGAACGGGCTCTCGTATTTGCCGGTGTAATATGCGCCGGTATAGTTTGTATCTTCAACCGTCGGGCCAAAATACGCACTATCTTTATAGAAGTAAATGGATGGGATAATTTTCGCCATGGATTCCGGAGCAACAAAAGTGCTCAAGCACAAGGAAAACATAAAGGCAAATAGCTTCATTTCTCTCATAATGACAACATCCCTTTTGCAGAGATTATAGAAAATCTATTTATGATTTTCAAGCATAAAAAAAGACTCTCGTTGCCGAGAGTCTCCGTTTTTGATTTACCTCCTTACTTCACATACTTCTTGATAAGTCTCACCATCAAATCAGCGAGTTGTTCAACCTGATAATTCCCGACAGATGCTTTGATATGCGAATCGCCAATGCCACTATCATCCGTGAGGAATACATATGTACCGCCCGTTGCAAGGTCAAAGAATCTCAACATAAATTCCGTATCCTTATTTACACCGCTTGCCGCCACCGGAATCAGCTTAATGCCATGTTTTGCATAAAGCGTGATTGACTTCTGAAGGCTCTTAATAATGTGATCTTCATAGTGGGCAGGCGCATCAAGAATCAGGAACGCAATACGAGCGCGGGCACCATCATCCCATGAAAGATCCTGCAACGAAGCTTCAAGTGCAGAATGTACAGCTTCTGGATAATCGCCGCCACCGCTTGCACTCTGCAAAGAAATAAAGTCCTGCGTTTTAGACACATCTTCGCTAAAGTCATCATGGCGAGTGAGGTAAGCATCGCCTTCATCACGGTAGAACAGCGCCGCCGTTCGAATGTCAACATTGCTTTCCGAGCTAGCGTGATCGATGATATAGCTAAGATCTGATTTGAGGAATTTGATTTCGTCACTCATCGAGCCCGTTGCATCCACAATGAAAGCGACATCAGCTGTAGACTTGGCATGTTTAGCATCTTTATCCACAACGACATTTACATTGAGTCTTTGGCTATTTCTGGTCGTGAGTTTGAGTTGCCCATTAATTACGGTCCCATCAACAATCAGCATCAAATCATTGTTTTTGAAATTCGAACCATATTTATCAAATAAACTAATCCAACAATAGGCATAGCCTTCATTATCTGTCTTGGTTGCAAATTCCACTTTTCTACCATTAAGAAGTATCACAGATACATTCGCAACTCCATCCTTATTTTCATCAATAACCTTAACGGCCACAAGTTTTTTCGGGAAGAATCTCCAATAGTTCATCTTCTCATAGTAAGCATTTTCATTGAAGAGGTCCGTCCAAAAATCCCAATTATCCAAATCGTTCCACTCGCCCGCCGTGAGCAATCCCGATTTTTGCCGGTCAGAATAGCTTCTTTTTCGTCTTGACTTTCTTGAAGATATCTCATCAGCATCGCCTTCGTCACTATCCGAAACGAGATACACATCTCTTGATGAGGATTCCCTAAAACTAGAGGCTTTTTTCCTCATTACCCTTTCAGAACTTTTTGCCACAACAGGTTCAGACCTTCTTGCGGCCATCGCCTTTGTCGACGACAAAGAACTAATGGACTTCGACGATTTCAATGCGGTAGCGGATCCCCCAAGCAGTCCGCCCAAGCCATCGCCGATACCACCTGAACCCGCGGCCACATTATAAGTGGCCGATGTCTTTGGACGTGACGCCAGCATTTTCATCACGCCTCGTTCCGATGCAGCAAAGCCTTCGTTAAAACCAGCAGACTTTCCACGTCTTCCGCCAAGTTCTGTTTTACCAACAGACTTAAGACCTTCCACCGATTTCAATACTTTATCTACATCTTTCGAAAACTTCATCGAAGGCATCGGAGACGTTCTTTTCATTACACCACGTTCTATTACGCCACGTTCCGATTTTGGTCCTTCATCTGTGACAGTATAAACCGCAGCAACTTCCGTGCGATCATCATCTGACTCGTCAACTTCCGTAGTTTTGCCGTCAGTTGATTTTTTATTTTCACCCTCACCGCCGCTAAAGATAAACAGAATAGCGCCAGCAAAAGCAACGATTGCAATTAGAATGAACAGTTTGTTTTTCATGATATCCTCCCTTGTTTTTCTTTCAAACTAGCACATTCATTTTTGCGAAACCAACGATTTTGCAAAGAAGGCGGATAAATGATTTTTACATTTTTCATTGTAATTTTTTTGTCATTTACTTACACAATTCCTTTACACTACACAAAAAAACTCAAATTATCTATTTTTGCATGTCGTCCAATTTTCGCGGAGTTGATATGCCAGAAAAATTTTCGAAATGGGTCGCCTGCTGGGGTAACGCCACATCCATCACAGACCGGAAAGTTGCTACCTACGCCAAGGATTTAACGCTCCGCTATCCGATTCGCGCCTGCTTTTCGGGCAATAAATTGCGGTTCCATTTTTCGAACCTCACCGGCACAGAACCCGTGACCATCAGCGAAGCGTATGTCGCAAAATCCGCGCAGTCCATAACCGCGCAGTCTCCGGCTTACATTCCAACACCCATCACATTCGGCAGCCGCACTACAGCGACGATTCCTGCCGGCGAAGAAATCTTGAGCGACGAAATTTCATTCGACGTGACCGCAGGCGAAACATTCGACGTCAGCTTATACTTTGCAGATTTCACACAAATGAACGCCGGTACAGCAATTACGGGCCCGCTTTCTGGCGGCAAGTACAGCTACGGGAACTTTGCGAAAAACGCAAGCCTCCCCGACGACTTTACGCGCAAAACAAACTGGATTTATTTTCTCAACACGATTGACATTTTCACCGAAGAAAAGAACTTCGCGCTCGTCTGCTTCGGCGATTCCATCACCGCGCAAGACTGGCCGGATTACCTTACGCTCCGTTGCGCCCGTAAAGGCTTCAACAATGTCGCCATCATCCGTCGCGCAGTAAGCGGCACCCGCATCTTACGCGAATACAGCTGCATCACCTACGCGGCCTACGGTCTTAAAGGCGCCACGCGCTTCCCGATTGAAATGAACGTTGCAGGTGCCCGCGCTGTCATCGTGCAGCACGGCATCAACGACATCATCCATCCCGTTGGCATTGAAGTCAACAAGTTCCGCCCTTGGAGCGACATGCCCACCGCCGATGACCTCATCAACGGCGTTCGCACACTCTACATCACGCACGCTCGCAAGCTCGGCCTCAAGATTTACAGCGGCACCCTCCTCCCGATTTACGGCTGGCGCACCTACAACGAAAACCGCGATATCATCCGCACCGCATTCAATGAATGGCTCAGAACAGCACCCGATTTCGACGGATGCGTAGACTTTGACAAAGCAGTCCGCGGTCACGATGACCCACGACAATTCAGTAACGGTTTCGATTCTGGAGACCACTTGCACCCCAGCGCCAAAGCATACGAAGCCATGGCAGAATGCGTCCCCGAAGAATTGCTGAAATAAAATTTTTCATTCAAGACGTTAATTATATATTTTTAGAATATGAGTTTGAAAGAATCCATTAAGCAACTTCAAAAACGGGAGCACATCACGCAAGACGAACTTCTCCGCCGTCTTGGATGCACCCGCAGTAGCATTATGGACAGCGGCACCACCGTAGCGGCTACCGCATTCAATCTCGCATTCGGTAACGACGAATCTTGCGATTCAAAAGATCTCGAAAGATTCCTCCCTTGGGTGCAAAAGTTCCCCATCCGCGCACTGCAAAACATGGGGTTCATTCCCGCAAATATCAAAAAGGCTAAACTTGTACGCGCCGTATTCCGCTTTATGCAAATCGGAAGCATTGAAGGATTCAACAACTACTACAGCGCTACATTGCAATCCTCAAACCCGCAAACGCTCGCGGCCTGGATCCGCTTGGGCGAACTCCGTGTCAAACATTTAACAACCGATTTCACGCCCGAGCAAGACGCGATTCTCGCGAACTTAAAATTTTTGCGAAAGAACGTATTCCTCCACGGGCAAAGCCTGCGAAACATCGCCCGCGAAGTACTCCGCAACTGCGGAATTGAATTTATCGAAGTTGAACCGTTCCTCACGGCGCCCACTCCAACATGCGCCTTCTATTGGAGAGGCTACCGTCCTGTCATTCAGTTCCCGACAACCCAAATGGACGATTCCAAATTCCTTGAAGCGCTATTCCATGCGGTAGCACACGTGCTATACCACCCCTTGCGTACATCATGCTTGCAATTTGGCAACCACGCAACAACACTCAAAAACGCCCAAGAGCTCGAAGCCGAAACATTTGCGCAGAACATGCTCCTCTCCGAAGCCGAAGAATGCGAACTCATCTGCTGCGGCCGCTTTAACGAACGTCGTTGCATCCAGCATTTTTCAGGACAATTCCATGTGCGCCCGGGCATCCTCGTCGAGCGCTTGCAGCAACAAGGCAAAATCCATCGCCGCTCATTGCTGAACGAATTTAAAATCGCAGTTTAAAACGTCATCCTCGACCAGATCGAGGATCTAAATTTTCGCGAGCATGACATTATTACAAAAAAAATCCGGCCAAGCCGGATTTTTCAATTCTAAGCCGTGCGCAGATTGCCACGCACAAACTCAACAATTAGTAGTTCACTCCGAAGAACAGGTTCCAGCTCTTGAAGCTCTTGCCAAAGTCCACCTTTGTTGCAAGGATGTTAAAACCAAAACCGGCTTCAAGCTGAACGGCAGAATTGTGGAAGAAGTTCAAACCGACTTCACCGCCTAGGCACATACCGAATGCGCCAATCCAGTCATCAAAGAACGCATCAACTTGGAAACCAAGACCAAGACCGGCACCGACAAACGGAGAAATCACATCATCAAGTGGAGAATAACGTCCACCGATAAGCATATTGCCTTCAAGTTCCCAATCCGTGCCAAATTCGGCATGCCAGTTCGAAATCGCCGTAATAGCGCCGTGTGTCGTCATTTCCCAAATGTGACCATAACGGATGAGCGGGAATGCAGTTACCTTATCCTTTACCGGATTTTTTTCAACATCCTTATAGTTACTCCAGAAAGCAAGGCCAAATGCAGCCGTCTGGAAACTGTAAACCGGGCGCTGGAGTTTCTTCTCCGGTTCAATGGTGTCATTGTTCTGGGCAAAAGCCGCAAGAACGAGGAAGGAAATGAGTACTAAGATCTTTTTCATAATAGGAAATATACAAAAAGATTACGAAATTAGTTCGTACAACAATGAACCATTCTATATTTTATAGCACTCATGAATAAAGCCGCCATAATTGTTGCCGTTTCGATGCTTTTGAGCCGCGTGCTCGGCATATTCCGTGAAATGCTCCTCGCCCACGCCGCCGGCGTGTCGCTCGAAAAAAATGCTCTCGATCTCGCCTTCATGATTCCGGACATCCTGAATCATGTCGTTAGCACTGGGTTCCTCTCGATTATTTTCATCCCGATCTTTACGGGTTACAAAGTCGCAGGCGACGAAAAAGGCGGCTGGAAGTTCTTCAGCAACGTGCTCAACACATTCGGGCTAGCGCTCCTCATTCTCGTGGTGCCGGCATTCATCTGGATGAAGGAACTCATTTCCCTCTTGACCGTCGATGGCGTGACACCTGAACTTTTGGAACGCGCCACCTACTATGGACGCATTATTTTACCAGGGCAAATTTTCATCTTCGTCGGTAGCATTCTCGTTGCAGTCCAGCACACACGCAAGCAGTTCTTGATTCCATCCCTCACAGGCCTCATTTACAATATCGCAATTGTGGGCGGTGGTGCCGCAGGCCTTGCTCTTACAAAATACACAGGCAACGATTACGGCCTCGCCGGTTTTGCATGGGGCGTCCCTGTCGGTGCATTCATCGGATTTTTTGCTCTCCAGATTTTTGGCGCCAAGCGCGGCGGAGTCCATTACGAACTCATTTGCGAACCCAAACACCCCGACATTATCCGTTACTTCAAGATGATGCTCCCGATGTCCCTTGGCGTAGGTTCCATGTTCGGTCTTGAATTTATCATCAGAAGCTTTGGCGCAAACTTCGGCACGAGCGGCATTTCGAGCCTCAACTACGCTTACCGCGTCATGTACACGCTCGTCGCCGTCTTTGGATTCTCGGTCAGCGTCACGAGTTACCCCGACATGGCGCGTCTCGTCAAGGAAGGCGACTTCCCGCAGCTCAACCGCAAAATCTGGAAGAGCCTTTCGCGCATGTTCTGCATCTTGATTCCGGCAGTCGTCGCCGTTTGGGCACTCAGCTTCCCGGCGGTGCGTATCCTCTTTGAACGAGGCGCATTCCACCGAGAAACGACCGAAGCGATTTCTGAAATTCTTCGTTGGTATTTGCCTGTTAGCCTTGGTCTTTGCTTGCAAGCCGTACTCGTTCGCAGTTTCTATGCTTGCGAACGCATGTGGGTCCCAACGCTTTTGAACACAGGCATCTTTGCGGCAACCATTCCCGCCTACATTTTGCTCGGCGCCCCCGAAGTGGGCTTAGGCATCAAGAGCGTCCCGATTATCGGCGCTACCGGCGCCATCCTGCAAGTGATCTCGATGATATTCATGTGGGCTAAAAAGAACGGCACCGACGGCATGAAAGACGCGCTATTAAACATGTTCCGTGCACTCGTGGCATTCGGCATCATGATTGCAGCCGCCATCGGCCTTGATCACATTTCAGGTGATTTTGTCCGCAATACAGGCTTCGTTACGCTCGTCGTTTACGCTTGCGCCGCAGGCATTGCGCTCTTTACGCTTACGCTCATTGTCCAGCGCTACCTCGGCAGTAAAGACGCCAAGGACATTTTAAACGAACTTCTTGGGAAAGTGCTCCGTAAGTTGCATTTGGCGAAGTAAGCTTACCTACGGCTTTGTCGGCGGTACAATATCTTCGGGCAAGTCGGATACAACATCGCTATCATCTTCAAATCCGTTAATCATCCATTTGACGAAACCGACGGTTCCGCCAAGCAAAGCTCCTGCAACATAGCCTGCCCCGGCAGCACCAACGCTGATTACACCAAACACAAGCGCATGAATATCCAAGCCACTTGCACAAATTATAGGCCCAGATGAAGCTGCAGCAATCGCACCCGGCAACGCCATAGTCGCAGCCGTATTCGCCCCATAACGAATCATGGGGTTCGGGTTCTTGCTCACGGCACAACCCGCAAGACTAAGCGAGAGCAATACACAAATGATAAGCTTCAAAAATTTCATTTCAACTTCGAGCCGTACTTATATTCATCGTCTTTTACTGGCGGTAGAATTTCTTCGGGCAAGTCAGAATACTCTTTGTCGTGATCGTCTTCAAACCCGTTAAACATCCACTTGAAAAATCCTACCGTTCCGCCAATCAAACCACCTACAAGGCAACCAATACCAGCAACAGCAAGCGATATTCCAAACGCCGTAAACATAGCATCATCGCGTTCTTTGCGTCTCTTTTTCTCACTATCGCTTACGTAACTATTATCCTTGTCATCTTCGTCTGCAGCACCAGCCACCACGGCAATAGTCGCGGCCCCCGCAAGCCCAGGCAACGCCAAAGTTGCCCCCGCATTCGCCCCATAACGAATTACGGGGTTCGGGTTCTTGCTCACGGCGCAGCCAACAAGACTAAGCGCAAGCAACATGCAAATGATTGGCTTCAAGTAACTCATACACATAATATAAAGCGGCGCATTCAATTCACCAATAACACCGCCTAAAAAATGCGACAATCTAACAAGAAATGAAGATAAAATGCAAACAGTCTATCTTCCGTTATCGCGGAGGCGATAGAGCACGCAAGCAATGTCAATCGCACGCGGGAGGCTCATTTCGCGGCTTAAGCCTTGCGGCAAATTGCGGAAGCCTACATTCTTGATTTTTTCGCAGAGCGCATGGATGCGTTCCATAATCGTTGCAAACTTTTGCGACTCTCCATTTGCAGAATCATTGTTGCTTGCCGCATTCTGGCAAAGATTCAACAGCATGAATCCTGCGCCAAAGCGTTGTTGCTTATCCACAAGCGCGCCCGCCTTGGACGTATCCGAAACGAGGAAGCCTATTTGTAACAAAGTATCGCCTGAAATTTTCACTTTAACCTGGCGTTCCACAGCAGAAGCAGGGCGCAATGACGGGAGCAAAGGCTTTACATATTCAGCAAAGTCGCGGCACTGCGGTTCAACAAATGCAGGCAAGTTAGGCACGATTTTCGCAGCCACCTCAACGAAGCCATTCACTCGTACACATTCGGCCTTATACGATGCCATCACGATAATGTTGTCTGCCAAGTCCAAAAAGTCACCGCAGGCGCCCGCCACAAGAATAAAACTGCGATTCTTGATTTCACGAATGCGGTCCGTCAACGGGATAAGCGGTTCGCGGTCATCGCCCAGAAGCTTTCTCACACGCACGTCGCGAATCAAAAAGTTCACTGCAGAGGAGTCTTCGTCAATCAAGAACACATCACTCCCCGCTTCCATCGCTTCCATCAAGTTCGCGGCCTCGCTTGTCGAGCCCGACGCACACGCCGTCGTAAAGTTCTTTGTTGAGATTCCACCCGGCAGGTCACGCACAAACTGCGAGAGGTCCGTTCCGCGAACGCTGCGGCCGTCTTCGACGCCTACACGCACCGCCGATTCGCTAATCACAATGCCTTCGCGTCCATCGCCCGGAATATGCGGGTAAACAGCCTTCGTGAGCGCCTGCAACAACGTTGACTTTCCGTGGAATGCCCCGCCCGAAATCACGGTAATGCCTTTCGGGATTCCCATGCCGCGAATCTCGCGTCCATTCGCAACAAGCGTTACTGCCATTTCAGCAGGCGCCGTAAACGGCACCGCGCCTTCCATCGGAAGTTCGCTGAGTCCCGACGCACGCGGGAGTACTGCACCATCCGGCACAAACGCACAAAGATTACGGGCTTCGAGCTGCGACAAGATTTCCTTGCGTTCGGCAAGCACTCGGTAATGTTCAACAAGTTCAGGTTCCACGCCATCCGGCTTCGATTCGCCCGAATTGTAGAGTGCCGCCGAAACCAAGTCCGGCAACACCATCGTCAAAATTTCTGCAGCGGCTTCGGCTTGAATCTTGCGACCATCACCCGGCAAGCGTACTTGCAAACAAGCTCGCAATTCCCCATTATCGACCCATAGCGCATTTCGCACCAGCATTTCAGGTCCAGCAGTGTCAAAAACAACCGCTGCATCCCTGTCGGGGTACTTTTCACGAACAAGCGCTGAAAGCCTACGATAAAGGAAATCGCTCAACGCCAGGCGGCGTTCATACGCGCCACCCCATTCGCTCGGAAACCCCAGCATCTGCAAGCTAGACTTTATCATTACACGGGATGCGGGGGCATACGGATCGCCCTGCACATGGAGGAATTCCAGCACAAAGTCACCAAAATTCCACGTTCTATCGGCTAGGGATTTGTAAAGCCCGTAATTTTTCCCTTGTAAACTGCGAATTTTCTGGTATAGCGCTTTCATGTACAAAAATTAGTTAATCCAGACCAAATATTTACGTACTTTTTACGGCACTTTAACATTTGCACAATAAAAAAAGAATTAAATTCTAATTGTGAATTAACTTTTTACATGAAAAAACAGGAGTACATCCCATGAAAAAGCTTTATATTTTCGCCTTGATGATGGCATTCCTCTTCACGACCGCCGTCGCTGACGAAGAAGATCCACCTCCGCGTGGCAAGGCCGCAACTATCAACGTCATTACCGAACCGCCTAACAGCGAAGTGTTCCTCGGTGGTGAACCTCTCGGCAAGAGCCCGATTAAAGACGCTCAGGTCAAGTCCGGTCGTCAGACACTCGTTGTTATCGACCAGGGTTTCGAACTCGTGAACAAGCGTGTGAACGTTTGGCCGGGTACCGATAGCCGTAACAACTTCGACTTCAGCACCAGAATCCCGAAGGGCAACATCAAGGTCACGACGAATCCGCCGCGCTGCCTCATCTTTGTCGACGGCGAACAAGCTGACAAGACCGACGGTGCAGAACTTGTTGTTCACAACCTCGACGCGGGCGACCACATGGTTCGCGCACAGTGCAGCAACCGCAAGAGCGCCGAAGCTCTCGTGACTGTCAAGGGCGAAGAAACCGCAGAAGTGCATCTCGATGCTACTGCAGGCAAGAAGAAAAAACGCTAATTCTTACGAATAATCGACTTTTTTCAAAGAACTCTCCATTTGGGGAGTTTTTTTTACGTTTTTTTTGTATGTTTATAACATAATATCCCAATCTAGGAGAAAAAAATGTCAAAATTCTGGATTTTCGCCCTCTGCGCAAGCCTCGCTTTCCTCTCTGGTTGCGCTAGCGACGGCGGCAAAAAAGTCACCCGCCTTGATGCAAACTCTGTTACCGACCTCTCCGGCAGCTGGAACGACACCGACTCCCGCCTTGTCGCCGAAGAAATGATTAACGACTGCCTCGGCCGTCCGTGGTACAGCCAGTTCTCCGCCCAGAAGGGTTCCGTCCCGACCATCGTGATTGGCAAGGTCCGTAACAAGAGCCACGAACATATCCGCGTTGAAACATTTATCAAGGATATCGAACGCGCCCTCATCAACTCTGGCAAGGCCGAATTCGTAGCGAACTCCAACGAACGTGCTGACCTCCGCGATGAACTCGCCGACCAGCAGGGTAACGTTACCGAAGAAACCCAGAAAGATGCGGGCATGGAAATTGGTGCAGACCTCATGCTCACCGGAGCCATCAACTCCATCATTGACCAAGAAGGTGGCGAACAGGTGGTCTACTATCAAATCGACATGGAACTCACCGACATCCAGAGCCATCGCAAGGTTTGGATTGGCGACAAGAAAATCAAGAAGTACGTTGCAAGAAGCAGCGTGAAGATGTAAGTTAGGTATTAGGTTATAGGTTTTAGGCATCAGGGGATTACCTTATATCATCTTACTTACTTTGTCACCCCGGATTTATTCCGGGGTCTGCTTTTTATAAGCATTTTGCGAAAAACATAAATTGCAACAACTTTTTATTGTAGATTTACCATTATGAAACGACTTCTATTAATCCTTTCGGTAGTTTTACTTTTTACCGGGTGCGCCAACAAGTCCCTCACACGCTATGAGGCGCTGGCTCCTGTTTTTGAGCATAAAGGCTACGAAGCCGCCATTAATGAAGTCAAGAAACAACACGAAGACCTTTACGGCGAAAAGACAGAATTTCTCTATTACTTTGATCTTGGAGTACTCTACCACTATAACGGCAACTATAAGGAAAGTGCAGCCAACTTTGATCAGGCCGAAAAGATTTACGATGACCTCTACACAAGATCTATAACAAACGAAGCCGCCGCCATCGTCACCAACGACAACATCCGCCCGTACAGAGCACGCCCCTTTGAAGTACTTGTCCTCCACGAACTACAGATCCTGAACTACCTTGCACAAAAGAATATCGATGGAGCCATGGTCGAAGTGAACCGCGCCCAAAAGGCTATGACGGAACTCTACCAAAAAGACAACAACAAGACAAACGACAACGGCTTTTTACGCTACCTCACTGCAATCGTTTACGAAATGGCCGGGGAGCCCGACGAAGCTGCCATCGCTTATTACAAGACAGTCAAGGCTTATAACGAAAACATCTTGAACCTCCCGAAAGAAGCACGTCAGTTCATCATCGAAAGCTTAAAACGCACAGACCGCGAAGATGACATCAGAACACTCGGACTCGGAAGCGATACAGAAACATCCAAGGCAAAAGCCGCTCATGACCTCGGGCAAGAAATCATCGTAATCGGCTACGCTGGACACGGCCCCATTCTTGGCGAACTTAAATTATCAGGAACCTACGTAAACGGAGGCCTACTCAACCTCTCCTACACAGACGGAAAGACCGGCAAGGTGCAAAGTTCCACGGTAAGCGCACCGCCCGTCGCTGGAGCAAGCAACGGAGAAACATTCCACGTTTCCTTCGCCCTTCCCGAAGCGCGCTCGTTTCATAGCAAGGTACACCACTTTCACGTTTCTGTAGACAACCAATCCGGAATCCGCCCCGAAAAAGTGATGGCTCTCGACAAAGAGCTAGAAATGAACCTCAAGGACGATTTCGCATCGACCATGACACGAACTGCAATCCGCGTTGTTCTCCGCACAATCGCAGCCCAGGCAGCCAAAAAAGCCATGAAGTCGGATAACGCCCTCCTCAATCTCTTTACAAGCATCGGCACAGACATTGCACAAGAGCAGATGGAAAAAGCGGACCTCCGCATTGCCCTATTCCTGCCGAATTCCTTCCAGATGACAAGAATCCCTGTCGAAGCAGGTTCGCATGAAGTCTCCGTTGCAGCAGAAGGCGATGCCGGAAATACGGTCAACGTATTTAATTTCGGAAGTATCGATGTGAAAAAGGGCGAGAAAAAATTCATCTTTGTGCCGGCAATCAAGTAAAAAAAGACATAAACAGGCGAAAAAGCACCATTTTCTGAATTGTAAATCCCTTTTTTCTAAATAATTATTTAGTTTCAAGGCAAAAACATTCCTAGGAGCAATAATAATGAATTTCAAACTTATCTTCGCAGCGGCAGCTTTGCTTGCCACCCAGTCCTTTGCAATCGCAGGCATTGGCGCCCACTACACCCCGGCTGTAGGTACAACCCTTAAGGAAGCTGCAAAAGAAAACATCGAAGGAACCAATGGCAGACTCGCTTTTAGCCACGGTAGCTTCGACTACATCCAGGGTTTCGGTTTCAAGGCATGGGTAGACATTCTCCCGTTCGTTGATGTCGAAGCCACTTTCAACATCCAGTTCGCATCTTACAACGCCACTCTTTGGATTGATGACGAACCAAAGAAATTGGAAATTGAACTCGGCGGTACCCCGTTTGCCAAGGCAACTCCGAAGTACATCGCCATGAACTTGGACCTTTCTGTCACGAAGCCGTTCTCCCTCCCGCTGTTCCCGATCCGTCCGTATGTCGGTGGCGGTCTCACCATCCATTGGAACACATTCGTTTTGAACAAGGCTTTTGTTGAAAAAGTTGCAGCAGATGCTTACGGCAGTGACGTAGGCGCCCTTGCCACTCAATTGACAGATCCGAAATTCGGTGAAAAGTTCGCCGATAAAATTGTCGATTACGCTAAGGACGAAGGCCTCACCAAGAGCGTCGGTATCCACTTGCTCGCCGGTGTCCGCTTCAAGCTCCCGATCATCCCGATTGCAGCATATGCAAACGTGAAGTGCTACATTGGTGGCGACTACGATGCTGACATCGATGCCGGTAACTTCGCATTCGAACTCGGTGGCGGTTTTGCCCTTTAATTTTGTAGATTAAAAAAGTTGGTTAGAAGAGAGAGGTATTTAAGAATGACTCAAAATACAAGCAGCACAAACATCCTCATTATTGAAGACGAAATTGCCATTGCCGAAGGCCTCGTAGATCTCTGCGAGCTCAACGGTTATCGCGTCAAGCACGTTGTTGACGGCGAATCTGGCCTTGCCGAAGCTCTTTCCGGACAGTACGGACTGGTACTCCTGGACCTTATGCTCCCGGGCATGGACGGCTTTACCGTTTGCGACAAGATCCGCGAAAAGGACAAGAGCCTCCCGATCATCATCCTTTCTGCAAAGAATTCCGATGACGATATCATCAACGGTCTCAAGTTCGGCGCCGACGACTACATCCCGAAGCCGTTCTCCGTACCGATGCTCCTTGCACGTATCGAAGCAGTGCTCCGCCGCAGCCGCCAGACAATGGAAAATGAAGGCAAGCTTGTTGCCGGCAATCTCCGCGTGAACTTCCGTGAATACACAGGCGTCCGCGGTACAGAAGAACTGGCATTCACCCGCAAGGAAATTGAAATTCTTGAATACCTCTGGAATAACCGCGATCACGCCATTCCGCGTTCCGAACTGCTCCGCAAAGTCTGGGGTTACGAAAACGCAGAATCCGTCGACACTCGCACGGTGGACATCCACATTACCAAGCTCCGCAAGAAAATCGAAGACGATCCGGCTCATCCGAAGTTGCTCGTCACGTTCCGCGGTGAAGGTTACCAGATGCGCTCGGCTCCAGAATGCGAGAAGTCAGTATAAATAAAATATCAACATACCTCTCTAGCAAGATCAAGGCTCTTCGGAGCCTTATCCTTGCCTCTAAAGATCGTCTCATTTTTGTGGCGATTTTTATCGTTATTGCGATTCCCGTAATCGTACTTTTAAGCCATTCCTATGCACAGTTGCAAACGTCTTCACTCTTTGGCTACAAGGAACATGCGTTCTCTGTGCTCCAGAATTTGAACAAGAACATCACGGCGGACTTAGCAATTGAAGACAGACGTTCTTACGCCGACTACCGATTCATCCGTTCGGTTCCTGTGTTTGGCGGTGAAGAAATTACCATGTCCGAACTTGCGGAATTTCCGCAACGCAGCCACTACGTTGGACTTGTAGGGCATTTTCAGCTAGACCCCGCCGGCAACTTGAGCACGCCGGTTCTCCCGGATGGCGTTCTTGAAAGCATCCCGATGGTCGACAGAGATAGACGTGTCGCCATTCGAAACAAAATAAGCAAGATACTCAACACTTCAGGATTTTCGGCAATTTCTTCGCCTGCAGTAACACCGACCTCCAGCAGTTTTGACAAAGGCGCCGACACAACGCGTAAAAACGATAGCAGGCTCATTGACCAGATTTACAAGCAAGACCTCGATATTGCAAGCACCCGCAAAAAAAAGAAAAGCAACAAGCCACGTGTAGAACAAATTACCGAAACAGGAGACTTTGCTTTCGGAGTGGAATCCACAAAGCTTGATACAACGGGCCTTCTCGTCCGCTTGATCAATACAGAATCTACGCATTCCATGGAAGCCGAAATCGACTTTTTCCAAGCCATTGTCGATTCGAACTACATTATCTTCCACCGTACCGTTAAACGTGGCCACGACCTATTTATTCAAGGTTTCATCGTTGAAGCCCGCGCCTACCTCACAAACCTCGTCAAGAACGAAATTGAAAAATACAAGGGCGTCACGAAAGGAAATCAGCAAGACCCGCTCGTGCTCGCGTTCTTCCACAAGGACAAAGCTTTTGTAGCCTTCGGCGAACGCAACAACATCACGACAGAGCTTCTCTCCGAATCATTGCAGGCGCCTCTCTCGGACATCACTTTCAAGATGTACACGACACAGCGCGCGCCCGGCGGTGAATTCGTATTCTTCGTTGGGTTCTTGATGCTTGCCGTGCTTGCCATCGGTTTGATCTCCATTTACCATGTGACACAGAGCCGCGTTAAACTCGCCGCAAAGCGCCAAGACTTTGTCTCCGCCATTACGCACGAACTCAAGACTCCGCTTACCGCCATCAAGATGTATGCAGAACTGTTGCAGAATTCTTGGGTTGCAAGCGAAGAAAAGAAGCAGAAGTATTACGGACAAATCGCAAGCGAAGCAGACCGCCTCTCTAGACTTATCCAGAACGTGCTGAACCTATCAAAGCTCGATGGCAACCGCTGGAACGTGCAGCTCCGCATGGCAAAGCCCAAAGAAGTTCTAGACGATTTCATTTCGACCTACAGCAAGAACGTCGAAAAGCAGGGATTCGAACTTACCGTTTCTTCGGATACGGATGCCAACAACATCAGCCTCATGATTGACCGCGATGCCATCATGCAGATTTTGATGAACCTCGTAGACAACTCGCTCAAGTTCTCCAAGAACGCCGAATACAAGATGATTAACGTGGAACTGCGCATCAAGGGTACCGACATGTACCTCGCTGTACGCGACTACGGTCCGGGTATTCCGCCCTCTGAAATGAAGAAAGTCTTCCAAGAATTTTACAGAGTTGAAAACGAAATGACCAGGCAGACAAGTGGCACAGGCATCGGACTTTCGATGGTAAAGAAATTGTGCACTTTATGTAATATGAACATAGAATTGGAAAACGCAAACCCCGGTCTGCGCACGAAAATACATTTCCCGAGCCTGTCCATTTAAGTTTTCATTATGTATTTTTTGGGTGTTCCGTTCAAGTAGCGGAAACCTAAAATTTAAAGAGGCGCGGTATGACTCAGGACGACATCATCAAGAATCCGTCGGATTACGATCTTTCCATTGAAACCGTTGGCAAGGGCACGTTAAAGTCCCCGATGAACGGAGTTCCTTTCGTTTCGGAAAACGACAAGGTAAGCCTAACCACTGACGTCAATCTCATCTCTGAATACTTGGCGAAGGGCATCCCGGTACCTTCACTCGAAGTGGCCGGCCCTCGACAGACAATTTTCCACGACCCCGCCTGGACACGTGCAGGCATCGTCACATGCGGCGGTCTCTGCCCAGGCCTTAACAACGTGATCAAGGGCCTTGTACAAGTGCTCTGGTTCGACTACGGCGTGAGGAACATCTTCGGTATCCCGTACGGCTACCGCGGCTTAAACCCGAATTACGGTTACTCTCCCATCGTGCTGGACCCGGATGTGGTCGATGCCATCCAGGAAGACGGCGGTACGATTCTCGGTAGCTCCCGCGGCATGCAGGACCCGGCCGTCATGGTCGACACGCTCATGCGCCTCAACATCAACGTTTTGTTCTGCATCGGCGGTGACGGAACGCTCCGCGGCGCTCATGCAATCGCTGAAGAAGTCAAGAAGCGCAAGCAGCCCATTTCGATTATCGGCATCCCGAAGACTATCGACAACGACTTGAACTTGATTGATAGAACGTTCGGTTTTGAAACCGCCGTGCTTAGCGCTACAGACGTTATCACAAGCGCCCACATCGAAGCAAACGGAGCATTCAACGGCCTTGGCCTCGTGAAACTCATGGGCCGCGATTCCGGCTTTATCGCCGCATACGCATCGCTTGCAACGACCGTCGTGAACATCTGCCTCGTCCCCGAAGTTCCCTTTACACTCGACGGACTCTTCAAGGCGCTCGAAAGCCGTTACGCAAGCGGCAAGACGCACGCCGTGATTGCTGTTGCCGAAGGTGCCGGCCAGGAACTTTTCAATGATCAAGAAGAACGACGCGACGCAAGCGGAAACATCTTGAAGAACGACATTGGTGAATTCTTGACCCGCAAAATCAAGGAACACTTCGACAAGGTCGGCAAAGAAATCAACATCAAGTACTTTGACCCGAGCTACACAGTGCGTAGCATTCCCGCTAAAGGCACGGACGCCATTTTCTGCTTCCAGCTCGCAGAAAACGCAGTACACGCAGGTATGGCAGGCAAGACGGACATGGTCGTTGGCAGCATGAACAACGTATTCTCGCACGTGCCTATAGAATACGCCGTCAGCGAACGCAAGAAAATCAACCCCAATGGCCCCCTGTGGCATGCCGTTCTCGGCATCACACGCCAGCAGGACTACTTCTCCGGCAAGGGCAAACGCAGCAAGTAACCATTAATTTATTTTAGAGACTATGCTTAAGAAAGAAGAAAAAGTCATCATCCGCACAGCCTTAATGGAATACCGCAATCTTTTGTTCAAGACGTTCCACGGCACCGACGAAGAAAAGACTCGTATTGCTATGGTAAATAAACTTCTCCAGAATTGGAAAGTTTAGTCATATTCATGAAGATTACGCCAAGATTCATTCTTGCATTGTTGCTTGCCTTTAGTTTCGCAGGCGCAAATGACTATTTGCACATAGCAGATTCTTGCTATGCGGCAAGAGCCGTGCGCGCCAATGGCGATAAAGCAGACGCCAAGAATGCGAAATTGATGAAGGAAAATTACCGCAAGGCGATGGAAGATTCCACCGTCTTGGAACAGGCAATGGAAGGCTACGTCAAGACGCTTTACTTTTGCTTTAGGTTTGTGCAGTTCGATGAAAAGAAGCGCCAGCTCCATTTGGATACGCTGATGGAAGCAAGCAAGAGCGCCTACGAAAAGTTCCCGAAGAACAAGGAAATTGCACACGTTTACGCCTCGACACTTTCGATGTGGGGCTCCGAACGTAACGTTTTCTCTTCGATCAAGGAAGGCATTGCCGGCAAAGTACGCGATGTTGCCACCGCGGCAGAAGACTGGCAGATTCTCGGACGTGCGCATTTTGTGCTGCCGTACGTGCCACTCATTCTCTCATGGCCCGATGAAAAGCTTGCGGACAAATACTTAACGATGGCGCTTGAAAAGAACCGCAAGGATATTTACAACTATTATTTCCTTGCAGACTTGCGCTATGACCAAAGCCGTTACGATGATGCCGTAGAACTGATTGTGCAAGGCCTAGATGCAGGCGTGCGCCCAGATTACATTCTTGAAGATAAACGCGCGCGCTGGCACCTGAAAGAGCTGTGGAAGAAAATTGACTACAAGCATAGAGACAAGCTTTCGCCAAAGCATCTTGAAGACGGCGAGAACATCAGGAAGGCGATTGAAGCACTGAAAAAAGCGAATCAGAAGAAGAAATAATGGATTCTATCGGCCTCCAGGATAACAAAGCGCAAAAAAGACGGATTAACAATCCGTCTTTTTGTCCAATTCATTATCAGCCCCTTCATGGGAAAGAATCCAGTTAAGTTTTTATTCGTCTCGATTTGTGCCGATAGAAATTATTTTAAACCCGAATAATCTCTCTGACGATTGAAAATGAAATACCACATTTACTACACGCTTCGCAGCATCTTCTCCAGAAATAACTACATGTTCTTTTCCCGATTTAGACTGTTCAAACCGTTTCCACTCGAAACATTGGACAGACTGCCCCTTTTCCAACGTCACTGAAGGCAAAGCAAAGTCTATTTTTTGATTGATAGAATCTCCAAGATCCAATTGCAAAGACACATCTACACTAGAAACATAAGAAACACATATTCCATTCCAATTCGAAATATCAGCCGACACAGGCACACCATCGGAATCAAAACCAGCCACACTAAAGCCTACATTAACATACGAATCTTTGTCCAATTCTCCATCATCCAACTGAACAATCGCAGATAAGTAACCCTTTCCAAATTCAACAACTCGAGAATTCGTGCTCCCATCATCCCAAATAATTTGAGATTTTCCACCTTCAACAAAACTCGTTTCGTAAAACAATTCGCCGGCTCGATTACCATATCCAGAAGAATCTTCCGCCCAGGTCCCAGTCTTCACACGACTCAAGCCCGTAGCCCAAAGATCTCCATAACTAGTGGCAAAACATCCTCCGGAATCACCTCCAGCTTTACACAAAATAAACTGTTTCGAGCTTGATGAAGTATTTTGCACTGCAGAAGAACTACTCCCCTCCACAGACGTGCTTGAAAGTATCAAATCAGAACCGCTCGACTGATTCTTTTCTGCAGTCAAAACACTCGGATCTTCAGACGATCCCGAAATAGAATCATCCGAACAAGCGAGCAGCGCCAAAGAACATACGGCGAAACACGCAACAAAAAGTTTCTTATTCATTTTTCACTCCTCCGTTTGACCTTTGACTTTTTTGCTCAAAGGGAAAAACTGTAAATTCAATCTGTAAACTTGATCGAGCTTTCCGCATTTAGCAGCAATCGAAATGATTTTTTTACGACAAACATCAAGCTCCTTCACAATTTCCTCGTAACCTTCGCGATTCACGCCCAACGTAACGCCAGAAACGTTGCGTTCATCGGAACTAAACCGATCAACGGATTCAACTCCTAGATGACCCATTTCGCGGTGCATCATGCGAATTGCAAAAGGAAACGCTTCTTTGGAACCTGTAACCGATTTTTCCGTCTGTTCATAGACATTTTCGGCAGTCTGCTTGAGGAATCCGGCCTTCTCAAGAAATTTGAGTGAATTGCGAACTTCTAGCGCAGACACTTCTTGCGTACACGCTTTAGCAATTTCACCAGGCATCGAACCCGGCATCATCGGAGCAAGTTCGCGCACCACCGGATTTTTCCAGCTTTCATAATACTCGAAAGCATCCTCGTCCACAACGCGAATCTTGTTCGCAACCGATATCGCCATCATCTTGTCAAGGTAAGCTTTTTTGACATCGTCTTTTTGGGCATTGCCAAAATTCACCATAGCTTCGAAATAATCGATTTCGTACCCGACAAGCCCCATAGCGACAGCAACGCGGTTCATGTTCACACGGCTAAGGTTGCTCTTGCCATCGCATACGAGCTTCAAATACGAAGGCGACGTGAAGCCAGCAATTTTCGCAAACTCCCGCCAAGTAAACGCAGAAGTTCTCTTGCGTTCTTCATAAAAATCCGCCATATAAGCACGGTAATCATTGTATTCAACAATCGGCTCCATGCAAATAAATATATATTAAAAGCGTAATACATCAACATAAAATGATACAAAAATTTCAAATTATCCGCATTATTACAAAACAACCGATATAAAAATAGCCGTATATGATACAAAAGTGCCATTTACGGCAAAACAACATTACTTCAGAAGGATGTTCACGCCACAGACAGTGCCGTTATGCTCAATTGAAATCGCATAACGACCACCAGGAACAAGTGAACCATCCCAAAAAATTGAGTTGATCCCAGCACGTCCATTTTTTTCAGTGAACGAGCGAACCACGTCGCCATTGGAATCGACGACAGACACGGCAAACGCGCCCGCTGTTTCCAGCTTCACGCGAATCACGTTACGGCTAAAGAAGGCGAGCTTCGCCGCCCCTTCTTTAGCCAACATCTGCGGCTTGTCTTCTGTAGCCGAAATCAGCGTTCCATCCACGTAAACGCCTTCGAGATTGTCAGAACCAGACACACCCATATTTCCGACAACCCTGCCGTCGTCAAGGACCGCGAGAAGCTTCTTTTCAGGCTGTTCTGCATCAGCGACACTGTTTAGCCGTTTCACCGAGAGTTTCACGCGACGAACGGTTTCAACAAGCGTATCGCCTTCGCTCACGTAAGCAAGCACAACGGGCTTGTTTTCAAGGCCACGCAAAGCGTTCTTGACTTCGCGAGCCCCCTTTCCCTGCACAGAAGCGCCATCAATAGCGACAATGACATCACCTGCCTTGATTTTAGTCTCGGCAATGGGGGATTCCGGGATGACATCCTGAACCTCGACACCGGACTTGGTCAACTTATAAACCACGCCAACACCGCCAAAAGACTCATCAGCAAAAGCGGATGCCGCAAATATGGACGCGACTGCGGCAAATTTCATGAGTGTATTCATACTTCAATCTCCTTTTGTTAGAATACGTAAGCGACCTGTGTTGCGTCGGTCGGGTTAAAATCAACGCGATACACATTAGAATTCTGATGCACAATGACATCTCGACCAAGGATTCGACCATAAATCGTCTTGTTCACTTGGCCCACAACCACCTTAGCCTTCGGAGCATAAATCGTGCCAGCCCACAAGCCACCAACATAGAAGCTCTTAGACGAATGATGAGCAAGTTTAAAGCCTCTTGCCACGGTAGCCCAATACTGAGTGTTGGTCGCAGGCTCGCCATTATACGACCTCCATATAATATCTCCATTCGTATGGAGAATGGTGCCCTTGCCCGGTTCGGCAAAACGAACCGTCGAATTAGGCTCAACTTGAAGTGTCTTGTCAACAAACATCTCTCCCGGTTCGATAATCAGCGTGCCACCAGCTTCTACACGGAGCGTACTGAATTCGTCACCATCCTTCAAACGATAGGTTTCACCATTACGAATAATCTTGATTTGAGACGTGGAGATAGTAGGCATCGGAGTCGAATACGCATAGGTGAATTCCTTATTCCATTCACTTTCATACGCTAAATAGATATTTCCTTCTACAATAGCCCCATTCTGCATAGAAAGATGATCGAAAGGATTAAGCGAGGCCAAATACAAAGCCTTAGCCTTAACAGCATCACGACCAACCTGTTCATAAATTTTGTAATACTCTTTGAGTGTCTCCTTACTTAATACTACCGCATATATGTTAAGATTTCCGTGAACAACCGATGAGCTGCGGAATGTCGGATTTAAGTGAGTTCCTGGGTATATGTATTCACCACTACCGTATTTAGCAAAATCTCTACTTCTAATATCGACATTTCCCACATGAGCACTGGTTCCAATATTAATCGGAGCATACGAAATATCATACGAAAATTTATTTTCATCCGAAGATGCCACATTACAATATGAATTGCTTTCCATTTGGGTATTGAAGCATTTTACACGATCATTAATTTTCACATATTCGCGACCAAAAATAGCGTAATCCCCAGGAACATCCATGTTAATAACAGCATTTACACCCTTGAGACCATCTTCAATACCATCACCATCATCATCCGGATCTAACTCCGCAAAAATGCCATTTTTGTTTTCATCACTCTTATTATAAATTTTATCATAATCATCATAAATAGGATTCTCCATAAGTTGTCCATCAATATTTTTAACATAACGACCATAAGGATTTGATGCAAGATGAGGACTTAAACCAGGTATCGCCACATAATCATATATTTCACGTTTGTCTTCTATGCCATCACCATCAGAATCTGCAAGAGATTTATCCATACAAACACTTCCATTTAAAGCACCCACGCAAAATCGTTCCTCTTCTTCAAAATCCGTAATACCATCACCATCAGAATCCTCATGAACTCGCACATCAGACATTCTGACGTTTCCACGCACAACATTCGGAATAAAGTAACCATAAATTTGTTCATCGTTGTTCAAAGAATTTCCAACATGGCCATTATTATCTATAAACGCATAATAGAATGCATAATTACTTGCATCACCTACATAGCCATAGATAACCATAGCATGTTTTGGAACACTCACATACACAAGTTTTTCACCATCAATTGCATTTTTTACCGTTTCATAAGAAGGTTCTCCAGCACTATAGTTCACTGTACTAAGATCTCCCAACGCCCACTTCATTACATCAACAGTCATTCCTGTCGGGTCGCCTGTTATAGGGGATAACACGCTAGCATCATAAGAGCCCGCACTCATATAGAAAGGAGACAACAATCGATCATCAGCACTGAAATTTCCCTCATAAACAATTTCATCCTGCGTCAAATCACCACCATAAAAGTGATTCATCACTTCAATAGCAACAGCCCAACATCTCAACTCTTCATGCCATTCCATTTTTTTAGCATCAATATTCGGCCTATCCCAAGAATATAGGTGTGAATTTTGCATATACCCTAAATTAAGCATTCTTGTATCGCGTCTAGCTTTTATTTCATGTATCGGAAGCTGTTTGAAAATACTAGTATTGATGTCAGAACCTTGAATACTAAGGTTTTCATATATTTGAGAATCCTCACAAACTTCACCAACTTTTTTATAACATTTTTTTTCATCATATTCATCACCGCCCAACACAGTCCAAGAATAAAGCCCCTGTGTAAGAGCTAAAGAGACAGACGTATTTATCGTACTTAAGTTATAGACATCATTGTTGTTTTGATCGCGAACAATAACCCTGTAAGAATTAACGCCCTGCACCGGAAGCCAACTGAAAAGAACCTCGTTATCTCCAGGAATCTGCTTGATAACGGGCTTATTCGCCGAAGTCTTAATAGGCAACGGAACAGAAACCACCTCTGCAGGATTGTCGTTGCTCGTAAAGCTGAACCAGTCATCTGTATTCACACCAGACTTGTTCGATTTAAGGCGAAAAAAAGCATCTTTGATGTAGTCTGCATTAAAACTGCAAATTTGCGTTTCCGCAGGGAAGAACGCCTGAGCATCGCTCCATACACCCGCATCAACAGCATCGTCAGCATGAGCACCAGGCAGTCCCCACGCCACATAAGAAACAATGTCGTTGTTTTGCTTCAAGAAAACTTCGCCATCGCCACCCCAGCTAAAGTTCGCCAAAATCTGCGATTTATCGGCAGAACCGCATGCAGTCTGGTTTTGACAAATGCGGAAAATTTCACCAACATCCAAAGATCCGTTTACCGAAAATACGGAATTATCAGTATCAACAATCTGGTATTCAGACAAATTCACGGAAGATGGACCAACGTTTTTTAGTTCCAACCAAGCATTTGTCGAAAACTTAAGACCCGAAATTTTAAGAATTCCCGGCTCTGGTACCGATTGAGCATTAGGACCTATGCCAAAGAGAACGTCATCACCCGAAAGCAATACAACCTTCGTATTTTCAGCAAGCGAAGCAGAAACCTGATAGCTGAAGTCTTGCGTTTTGTCCCGGCTAGACCAGTCTGCATTGTGTAAAGCAAGGCTAAAGCCAGCCATATCCGGGTAAAATCCAACAGGAACAGACGGAACCGTAATTTCGAAATACGCAAGATCGCTGTTTACATCAGTCACCGTCATTGTGGCATTGGGCAAATAGTAACCATCAACCGCATAAGGCAGCGAGCTTTTACAGAAGTAATAGCGAACTTTCGCATTGCTGATTGGAGACTTCGTATCATTATTGATTCGAAGTCGAATCCCAGTTGCAGATGGATTATTTTGCTGTTCGTCATAAAAATCTACGGAAACAGCAAACGCCTGACCAGCCAAAATAGCGGCAAGTATTAAGCCGTATTGTTTTTTCATGCATTTTCCTTGTTTTTTATTCACATATGTTATACAAAAACTTTATATATTAAATACAACAAAAAAAAAAATCGTAATTATACAAATTCTTTTATATAAATTATAATATTTATATAAAAGTTGTATCGTTCACAAACAAAATATAATATACAACACAAACTATTTTCACAGAACAATTCTACATTTTACACAAAACTTAACAACTTAAAACAAACTTTTCACCATCTTACACACAAAAAAACTTTAAATAAAAACTATTCTAAAAGATATATTTGAAAAACATCTCGGCATACACCACCTAGATTATATTCGTTAATACATAAAAGCACACACAAAGTACTAGTAAAAAAAACATTAAAAAATTTTCTTCAGCAGTCAAACGCAAGAGACGTTTTTTTTAAACGACACATTTATGCAACGCATAAATGGCTTTTTGAGTATTTTTAAAAGTGAATTTGATTTTCGTGCACAGTAAAAAAAGACGGATTAGCAATCCGTCTTTTTTAATAGTGATTCCGGCACGGAGGCCGGAATGACAATATAAGGGGGTTCCGTCCTAGATCCTCGCCCTCGCGAGGATGACGAGAAGCCACTTACTTCTGTGCCTGAACAGCAGTGAGGGCAATCGTGTAGACGATGTCTTCGACGAGGGCGCCGCGGGAAAGGTCGTTCACCGGCTTGGCAAGCCCCTGGAGCATCGGGCCGATTGCGATTGTGCCGTGAGCAGAACGCTGCACAGCCTTGTAACCGATGTTACCAGCAGAGAGGTCCGGGAACACGAACACGGTAGCCTTGCCTGCGACCGGGCTGTTCGGGGCCTTGAGGGCGCCAACGCTCGGGACGGTTGCAGCATCGTACTGGAGCGGGCCATCGACGAGCATTTCCGGGCGGGCAGCCTTGGCAGCAGCAGTAGCGGCCACGACGAGGTCGGCATCCGGGCCCTTGCCCGAATTGATGGTGCTGTAAGAAAGCATGGCAACGCGGCTCGGAAGGCCGAATGCCTTTGCGGTATCGTCGCACTGGAGAGCGATATCGGCAAGTTCTTCGGCAAGCGGGTTCAGGTTGATAGCGCAGTCGCCGTAGATGTATGTCTTGTCCTTCATGCACATGAAGAACACGGAGCTCACGGACTTCACACCCGGAGCGGTACGGATAATCTGGAGTGCCGGACGGAGCGTATCCGCTGTGGAGTGGATGGCACCGGAAACGAGGCCGTCCACTTCGCCGAACTTGAGCATCATCGTTGCAAGCATTACGTTGTCAGCAAGAGCTGCCCGTGCAGATTCCGGAGTCATGCCCTTGGCCTTGCGGAGTTCCACGAGAGTCGGCACATACTTTTCAGCAAGTTCGGCACTCGGCTCGATAATTTCGATGTTGGCCGGGAGCGTTACGCCCACAGACTTTGCGGTAGCTTCGATGTCAGCTTTCTTGCCAATGAGAACCGGCACAGCAATGTTACGTTCGACAGCGAGGCAGGCGGCCTGCACGGTACGCGGCTCGGAACCTTCCGGAAGCACAATGCGCTTCACGCACTTGGAAGCCTTAGAGAGAAGGCTTGCGCGGAACATAGCCTGGCTCACGCGACGTTCGGCGGCCGGAGCAGCGAGGTCACCAGCGAGGCACTTTTCGCAGCGGAGCAAACGCTTCGGGCAGAAGAGTTCGGCATCTTCGCCATCGGCAAAGACCTTGGCATCAAGAGCAGAAGCGAGATCGTCGTTATACTTGTGAGCAATGACATCGTTCATGCCCGTTGCACCAGCAACAACCACTGCATCGACGGCATCAAAATCCTGAGCGAGGAAATCGGCGCAAATCTTTTCCATAAGCACGGCAGACTTACCGGCCTTGATTTCTTCCACGCTATCAGCTGCATTGACAACATCGAGCGGCTTATAGACAGAAGCGATGAGGCCCGCCTTGGTGACGGCGTCTACAATTTCCTGGATTTTGGCTTCCATCTTGGAGGCAGCCGTGGCAACTAGGTAAACACGATTCATTTTTATCTCCATTTTTGAATTTTCAAGTGTAAAATTAGGATTTTAGACCCAATCAGGCACCCCTTTTGAGAAAATTTTTCCTTAAAAATTCCCCATATATATACTTGCCATTTTATTACAAAAAATCCATACCTTTTGCAAAGGTACCCTCTTGACAACATAATTTTATTGTTATCTTTGGGCCGTGTATGGGAAACACTGTGGGCGAGGAGGGGGAAAAATATCTTAGGAGTCACGGATGAGGATCAGTGGGCTAATATCCAAGGTTTTGGTGTGTTTGGCGATATTCGGAGCCTGTGCTTTGGCACAGACGGTTGCGGTAGCGCACATCATTTACGATGGCAACGTCTTGTACTATGCCGATAACGAAAGCAATTTCGTGTACAAGTCTGTTGAAAAAAACGAAGATGGTACATTTACCATCGAATTCACCAACGAACGCCTTGCAAACGGCAAAAAGGACGTTCGTCACTTACAATTCGGGGTGGGCTGTAACGGCAACACATGCCATACCGACCTGAGCCCAGACAACAAGCCAACTCTTGGCGAATTGTTCCCCGGCTACAAGGAGTCTTATTCCGACGCCACCCAAATTGTAAAGCAGGAAATCTGGATTGTCATCAATGAAGACAAAACGTTGACGATTTCCGACACTAAACCGGTGGTTGCGGTCAAGCCTAAAAAACACATCCGCTTCCTCACCCCCTGGACAAACACCAATGCCATCATGTACTTGAACGGCATGGAAAACTACATGAGTCCGGTGGGTTCCCCGTATTGCGGTTGGTTCGAAAGCAAGGTTACAAAGCCATCATCCGACAGCGTAAACGTCTACTTCAAACAGACCATAGGCACGACCTTTGTCGGCGCCGAAGGCTCTCTCGAAAGCGATTCTGCACTCGTCCCCATTTCCCTCGATTCTGCCATCGCCGTCAGCGACACCATCTGGGTTGTCGCCTACAAGTACGGCACACCTGAAGTCTTCGTTGACTATCCGGGCGTTCTTGGCGAATGCCTCCCGAAAATTCTCCCCGTGATGATGTTTGACTGGTACGATGGCTCCATCAATTCGGACGCCTCTAAAGATGGCTTCCCCAACTATGGAGCAAAAGGCGGCGCCGGACGTACAGGGTTCGATATTCGCGGAGTTCCCATGTTCGGCACTGGAACTAACGAAGACTTTGGTCAGGGCGGCTGCGAAGGCTCTCCGATGACCGGAATGGTCGAAAAGCAACTCGGCCCCAATGGGGTCCCCGTCATGTCCAAGAACTTCCCCAGCGGTTGCAAAAACTCCTCGCACCTCAATAGCTGGTTCCTCCCCGAAGTCATCTATAATGACGGCGTCAATGCTTACACAAATGTTACATGCCGCGACCTCGAACTTACACTCACCGACGACGGTTTCTGGCTCGGCCAAAAGGACGATGAAAGCCCTGAACAAGGCCTTTTCCTGCTGGACGATTTCCGCTGGCTCGATGAAGCGCAAACCATAGAAAACCCACACTACGATTCCATCAGTGGTGGTAATGACGTATCAGGCCATCACAACTACGGCTTTGCCATGAAGATTCAGGCTGAGTTCGTCTACGTGAAGGGTCAGTATTTTGAATTCAACGGCGATGACGACGTCTGGGTATTCATCAACAACAAACTAGTTGTAGACATCGGCGGACAGCATAGAAAGATCAAGAAGTCCGTGAACCTGGACGATCTCGGACTCACACCGGGCGAAACTTATCCGTTCCACATTTTCTATGCCGAACGCAAACGCAATCAGTCGAACTTCATGATGAGAACGTCCATCGACTTGAAAGTGGAATCGAGCATGTTGCTCACCGACCATTCGGTAGATTCTACACTCATCAAGAAAGAAGTATGGCAGAACATCCGCGAAAAGACTCTCGCTTGCGATTTCTCCTCGAACTCAGAACAAAAGCGTACGGAACGCGGCCCGTCTAACTTTACTTTATTCGGAAGAAGCCTTCCAACGACAGGCGTTTCCTTAAGTAAGCTCGACACGGCATATTATGGCGGCATCACTATTTCCAACGACTACACGATGCTTACCATCAGCACGACGCCCATTTCCCGCATGCAAACACTCCCGCCGGGAACCTATTACGTTCGCGTTTCGCTCAAGAACAACCCGAATGAATACAAGGACGTCTACTTCACGATTCCTCCAACAGAACTTCCAAATATCGCCTTTGCAGAGATTATCGACTCCAGCTACTGCTACATTTCAGACATTGTCAATAAAGACACGCTCTGCGCCGACAAATACTGGAGACCTCTCGGAACCGAATTGAATCGCGATGTCAACAGCGACACTCTGCCCATCAACATGAACAGAAACGAAAAGCTCTGGGCTGGGCGCATCTACCCCATCTACGTTACTTACGTTGAAGACTGGGCGTCTAACTACAGCGGAATTGCGGTCACTGCAACAGCAACGCATTCCAAGCTCATTCCGTGCGATTCTTTGGGTATTCCTCTCCCGAATGGAGAATTCACCCTCCAGGAAGGCAAAAACATATTCTATGTCAAGGCGACCGGCGCAGTTGCGAACGCATCGCTTGAAGTTTCGACACCGGCTGCCAAGAACAAGATCATCAAATGGACAAACATCAACATTGATGAGCCTCCTGTTCCGCAAATCGAAAACGCCTACATTTACGACAGAAATGGCGATGGTCGTGGTGACAGTGTCTGGATCAGCTTCAACAAGCCGCTTGGCGGCAACAGTGTCCTGAACGCCATTGCATTCACGTTCGGCTATACGCACTACGAACAAAGCAATATCGTTTACACCGAAGGCGCCCGCGAACTATCGCTCACCGCCGATGGCGACGGATTTGGCACGGCCATATCCACGGGCGGCGCAACAGAAGCTTACGTCGGAAAAATCACTGCACAATACACCTACACCAATCCTGAAGATCAAACAGTCTCTAATTTCTCTATAGACGGACTTCTCAACGATGGCATTGGCCCCATCATCATGGCCGCAGAAATCTCTTACACGGATGATGGAAGGACAATGCTCACGCTGACATTCAGCGAAGGCATTACCGCAGCAATTGCAAGTTCCAACTTATTCAACTACCGCAGCTATGGAAGCGGTTCACTTTCCACGATTGTCAAGGAAGCAGATTACATTGTCAATTTACCGGCAAACCGCTGGAAGCTCATTTTCTCGAAAAAAGCTAACACCGACATTGTTCCCATTGTTGGCGACTCCATACGCATCAAGCCGCCTTCTGAAGGTGGACTTGCCCGCGATCTCGTCGACGTTCCGGCTCATAACCTGAATCCGTGGGTACGCATCACCGGTGAACAGCGCATCACCGTGACCAGTCCTCCGGTTGTCACCATGAAGAAGGATTCTCCGGACTTCGAAAAGACCAAGGAAATCGTCCGCAGCGATTCTGCCACCGTTCCTATACTCGTTCATAGCGACAAGCCCCTCACGGCAACTCAGGTCGGTGAAATCTACGGCACCCAGGGCCATTACCTTGGCGACATGAATATGTCCGAACTGGTCGAAAACGAAATCAGCGAAATCGCCAAGGTCGTAAAGACCAAAACAATTTACGAAGACAAGGTCGCCATCAAGAACGGAAGCCCATCAGCCTCCGTATCGCTCGAAACGATCATTGCCATGTTGGACCGCAAGGAAATCTCGACCAAGGAAGCTAAAGAACGATTTGGAGTAAGCGAAGTCATCCTCAACGCCTATAATAATGAACTCTTGAACAAGGAAAACCTGCAAAACTACACGCACGGCACCCCTGAAGACATCAAGACCATCGCCGAATCCATGGCTGACAAAACAGAGTTCAGCTACAAGACCACTTATTTCTCTAGCCTCGGTCAGTTCATCAATAAGGATGAAGGCAATATCGCCTGTAACGACGAAATCTTCAAGAAGGACGGTGCCAAAAACTGCCTCGGAAACGAAGATCACCTTTACCTCGCCTGGAACATGCGCTCGAAAAAAGGCCGCCTTGTCGGTACGGGCGTGTACATTGCCCGCCTCGAAATTCGCCTCATCGTGAACGGCAAGAGAATTACCAAGCGCACCCAGGACTTCCTCTGGGGATTCCGCCACCCCAATATTCCAATCGAAGAATTTGGGATAAATAAGTAGTTTTGGAATTTGCTAGCTTACCCCCGGACCTGTTCCGGGGGCTTTTTTTTCAAAAAAAACGGAACTTTTTACCCTACTGCTAATTTTCAATACTTCCATGTTGCAATATTCTCAATTAATATTACATTCCGACAATTTTTTTTGATAAAAATCACAATATTGAGTGTATTTTCATAAGGTGTACATAAATCAGGGAGTCGTGGATGTGGTGTAAGAACATGGTCTTCAGCATATTTTTGCTTTTGTCACTGGCAATTTCAGCTATTGCCGGCGAATATAATATTCTAGTCGTAAACGAGACTACACAAAACAGTGGAGCTGGCCTCTATGTCGTTTTGCAGTATAAAAACGAAAGAGGACGTACTCAAAATAGCAGTTGTACCGCTCTCCGAAGCTACGATGACGACATGTTCTATGTCAAGGCAACTATTGAAGCCGAAACCGAACCTAAATTGACCTTCTACACAAACCGTAGCTGTAGGGCAAATTCTTCTATTGGTTCCATTTCACCATTAGCAGGCACAGAACCGGTCTCTGAAAATTTAGTCATCACAATTAGCGACAACGGCGTTACGCAGAAAAACAGCGCAGAACCCATTACCCCTCCAGGCGAAGAAGGACCAAAACCGCAATCCAATAGAAAAGTTATCCGCTTCTTTGCACCGTGGACAAATACTTCCGCAATTCTCTATGTCGCAGGCGGCGAATCCGCCAAGATGACAACCGTCAAAAACTACTGCGGATGGTTCGAAGCAAGAATCAGCAAACCTGAAGGCTCGTTCCAAGTCTACTTTATGCAGACTATCGGTTATGAATACGTTTCCGATATCCACAATTCCAGCAAAATAACCCCAATTGCACAATCGACATTGCTCTCGCTCGATGACGCAGCCGCCGGAGCGGACACCATCTGGGTCAAGGCAGGAAAGGATATCGGAGCTGCAACGACCGTTTACACCAAATACCCGGGCATTTTAGGCGATTGCCCGACCAAGACTCTCCCCGTGATGATGTTTGACTGGCTCCATGGTACACAGGGCGATATCAAAAAAGACGGCACAGTAGAAGGTACAAACGGAGACCCCGCCAATGGCGTAAGCGCGGACTTTGGTTCTGGCGGATGCGCACACCATATTACAGGCATGGTCGAAGAATACCTCGGCCCGAACGGAGTTCCTGTACCGGCAACAAACTTCCCTGAAAACTGCCAAGCCACAACTCATATTGCTCAGTGGTTCTTGCCAGAAGTTGTAGCCCAAAAGAATGGACAACCCGTTACAAACGCAACCTGCCGCTCCATCGAACTCAATCTTGACAACGATGGTCTTTGGCTGGGTCAAAAAGACAAAAACAGTCTCGAAGGCGGCCTATTCTTGCTCGATGACTTCGAATATCTCGATGCCGAAAGAACTATTCCCAACCCCTACTTCGACAATATTTCTAGTGGCGGCAAGAGACATAACTATGGCTTTACCATGAAAATCCAGGCAACGTTCGAATACATTCCTGGACAGTACTTCGAATTCTTCGGTGACGACGACGTGTGGGTGTTCATCAACAACCGTCTTGTCGTGGATATCGGCGGCCAGCACGCCCAAGTGGCGGGAGCCGTCGATTTGGATACGCTTGGACTTACCGAAGGTGTCAACTATCCGTTCCACATTTTCTACGCCGAACGCCATACTTCAGAATCTAACTTCAAGATGAAAACGTCCATCGACTTGAAGACCGAAGCAAGCATTCTCGCAAAAGACATGTCCGAAGCAGGACTTATCAATTACGAAATTTACCAGCGCGTCAGCAAGCAGGCACTTTCTTGCGATTTCTCTGGCGCCACAACGGTTGATACTGTTTCCGCTCCGTCTAACTTTACCTTGATTGGCAGCGGCGCCTACGCCGAAGGCGTTCCTCTGGATAGCATTGGCGTATGGTACGGCGGCATCACCATCAAGCCAGGCTACACTGGATTTACCATCAACACCGAATTGATTCGTCAAATGCGTACGCTCCCGCCGGGAACCTACCAGTTGCGCTTCTCGTTGCAAGCCGATGAAACCCAGTACGACGAAATCACATTCGTCATCGACAAGTACGATACGCCTCCTGTTGCTTATGCACGAGTCGATAATCAGAACCAGTGGACCTCACTTGGATCCATTGTCGATGGCAACACAGAAAAACTCAACAAAGAATCGACCAACCATTGGGTAAACACCCGCTACGCCGTAAATGTCATGTTCGATGACGGATCGTCATTTGACGATATCGCTTATGTCATCACGAACAATGTTGCAGTCACTCCCTGTGACGAAAACGGGACCCCCATTACAGCCATTACACTCAAGAACGGCAAAGCGACATTCTACGTCAAGGCAACTGCTCCAGTGCAGGGTATCAAGATTATCGTCACTAGCGCAGACGAATCGCAGCAAGCCGTTTGGATGAACATTAATTTCGAAGAACCGCCTGTACCGCAGATTGTTTACGCAAGTATCTTTGACAGAGACGGCGACGGACGCGGCGACAGCGTTTACGCAAAGCTCAACAAGCCCGTAGGCACGTTGAACAAAATGTTCACCAGCATGGATTCTGTGCAATTGGAATTTGGCGAAACGTTCCCGACGATTCCTAATGATGGACACAGCATTGAATTAAGAGACTTCGACAGCACCATGATCATCACTACCGACGGTGGATTTGGAACAGTCCCGTTCACTGGCGGCGCAGAATCCGTCTATAGCGGAAAGATTACACCGTTCTGGAAGTACTCGGAAGGCGCAACCGCAGTCCCGACAACAATCAGCCTCACAAGTGATGTTGCAGACTCTATTGGCCCTGTCATTACCGCCGCGGACATTTCTTATAGCGACGACGGTTCAACCGTACTTGTACTTACCTTTAGTGAAGGACTGGACTGCGAAAACGAAGTCGAGGCCAATTACTTCAGGTATTACTTCAAGAACACAGGACTTGAAAGACAAGATATTGTCCCAGACATTCTCTCCAAGGGAAAGAAAAATCAATGGAAACTCATCTTTAAGAGTTCAAGCAACGATAAAGACAATATTCCGGTCATGGGCGACTCGATCAAACTGGTTCCTGGCGTCCACATGGACCTTCTCCATAGAAGCACGCCTGAAAACAACCCGTTTGTCCGCATCGCCGGCGAACAGAAAGTGGTTGTCACTAGCGCTCCGGTCGTAACGATTGGCGAATCTGATTCTTCTCGTCAGATCATCAACACCCCGACGCCAACAATCCCGAAATTGGTGCAGGATGACCAACCGATGACGGCCAAGGAAGTTGCCCAAACATTTGGAACACAAGGACATTACCTTGGAGACCTAAGCCTTTCGAACTTGGTGAAAGATGAAGTGACAAACCTCCAATCGTCCATCAAGAACTTCAATGCAAAGAGCATTGAACAGGGCGGCCCGCATCTTGAAGAGGTTCTCATCCAAGTTCAGGCAGGCACCATGAGCATCGATCAGGCAAACAAGACATACCATCTTGGCGATGAAATCGTGAATGCCTACAAGAACAATATTATCGACGCAAGCGACGTGACTGGTATCGCCAATGGTAACGCCTCTGTCACTACCAAGGTTATGACAAAATTGGCCGCCAAGACGACACTTGAATACCAAACCCAGTACTTTACAAGTCTCGGCGTATTCGTGAACAGCAACTCTGGCTCGGTATCTTGCATAGACAAGCCCAACACGCTCTTCAACGGAAACTGCCTCGACAGCGACAATGACGGCAAGATATTCCTCGCCTGGAACATGCGCTCCAAGAAAGGAAGACTCGTCGGTACGGGTGTCTACATTGCAAGACTCTCGTACAAAATCAGAGTCGGAAACAGAGTCATTGTCGATCGTACGCAAGACTTCCTCTGGGGTGTGCGTCACGGCAAGACCAAAGGTTTCGAAATCGTTCTATACTAATATCTAATATCGTTCTCTCTCCAAAGGCGCCTGCACGCTCAGCAGGCGTCTTTTTTTGTACGTATTTTTGCGAATAAAAAAAGAATCCGTCGGGAGTGCCGGCGGATCCTTTTACGTTCTGAGCGGAGATGCAAACTTATGCGAAGTTGTACAAATCCGTAATATCGTTGTTGTTCTTGTCGTACATCCAGAACTGGTTCACATGGGCATGTTCATCTTCCACGAGGGAAATTTCGATGCCGTGCTTGTATTCCAGATAGTTGAACATGCGGTTCAAGTCCTTGCAAAGAACATCGACGACCGGAGCGCTGACCACGAGGGTAACCTCGCGGAGACGACCCTTGGTGTGTGCTCGTGCAAGCCAGCGGTCAATCATACCAAGCGTCGATTCCAGTGTGGCGATACGGCCACTGCCGTTGCACACTGGGCAGCACTCGGTCTTCTCGGTCATAAGGTTCACGCGGACGCGCTTACGGGTCACTTCCATGAGTCCGAACTGGCTAATCGGAGCCGGGCTGATCGGAGCCTTGTCGCGGCGAATTGCCTTGCGGAATTCCTGATAGACGGCTTCGCGGTCTTCGTCCGTTTCCATATCGATAAAGTCGATGATGATAAGACCACCCACATCGCGGAGTCGGAGCTGCTTTGCAATTTCGTGGCAAGCATCGAGGTTCGTTTCAAGAATGATCTTGCCCTGGTCCTTGCCATGGACCTTCGGACCCGTGTTCACGTCGATGGACACGAGAGCTTCGGTCTGTTCAATGACGAGGTTACCACCGCGCGGAAGCGGGACCTGACGCTGCAAGGAACGAGCGTAGTCGTTTTCGATCTTGAAGTATTCAAACAAGCTTTCGCTAGAGCTCCAGAGCTTGACCTTGTCGAGCTTATCTGGAGAGAGAACCTTCAAATAGTCGCGGAGGGCGAAGTATTCGTCGCGGTTGTCGATGTACACATAGTCCGTGTTATCGCCAAAGTATTCGCGAACAGTCTGTTCGATAGAATCGGATTCTTCGTAGATGCAGGTCTCGGGCGGCATGGTTTCGAAGTTGTACTTCGTCTGTTCCCACTTGCTTTCGAGTTCGCGCATCTGCTTGTTGATTTCGAATTCGGATTCGTTGAGGCCGTTGGTGCGGACAATGTAGCCCACATCGCGGCCCTTGAGACGGCGGACGACCTTCTTGAACTCGCGGCGCTTGACCGGATCGCGTTCACGCTTGGAGACGCCCACAAAATTTGTACCGGGCATGCAAACCAAGAAACGACCAGCAAAGCTCAAGTGCGTCGTTAAACGGGCACCCTTAGTGCTAATCGGTTCCTTGACCACCTGCACCATGATTTCTTGGCCTTCCTGGAGAATTTCGTCGATCGAAATTTCCTTAGAGGCATCGCCTTCGTCATCATCGTCACCATATTCGCGGCGCAACAGTTCGTTGCGGTCCATGGCGTCTTCCTGATGCAAAAAGCCAGCCTTCTCAAGACCAATGTCAATGAATGCCGCCTTGAGTGCGGGGAGCACCTTCTGAACGACACCCTTATAAATATTGCCCAGAACTCGATTAGACGAAACACCTTCAACAACCAATTCCGCGAGTTCACCATCTTCCATGATAGCGATGCGTTTCTCGTACGGCGTTTTACTAATCAAGATTCCGCGCTTACACTTATTTGCCATTAAAACTCCTAAAGGGTAAAGCAAAACTTGATAGATATCCCCAAGACCAGTCCAAAAGTATGGACCGTATCCGAGCTCCCTTTGTTTCTTGACGGAAAGTACCGCCCGCCTGCATAGCAAAGCCTGGGGACCATAAATATAAATAAGTACTTAGGAGTTAAGGGGTTAGATTAAGGAAAAATCAGTTCAAATGCGTAGGGGGTGCGCCTGCGCTGTTGCGGATGGCAGCCTGCTTGCGTTCTACGATGGAATCGGCAATGGCACGGACCTTTTCGGTAAGCCAAAGCCACGACTGGCTCGCAGTCTCGTAATCGGCTTCGCCAAACATCTGCACGCGATTGTCACGGCGCAGCGCATCGACCTGGCGGAACGATTTCACATCGCCCTTGGGGTAAACGGCGAACGTGCTGCCACCATTGTAATTCAAGATGCTGAATGCCGGAACGTCGCTCGGACCGTCGGCAATGTAAATCATGTTTTCGAAAGGCACACGGCGGCTTTCGCGGGCAATGGAAGAATTCACGTCAATTGTATCGGGATACTTGTTGCTGCCCTTGTTGATTTCAAAGAGGTAGCGCGTCTTGGACGTGTTATCGAGCGCGGATGCAATCTGCGAAATTTCGGATGCAGCGGTCGTTGCTGAGGGAACCGCATCAGCAGAAGAAACGTCGCCGGAGACTTCCAAATAGCCCGGCTGTGCAGGAGCTTCGATAAATTCACAACCATAAATTCCATCGACAAACGGAGCGATGGCACTCCCGCGAATCGTTTCGGCAAAACCGGTGCTTACAACATAATGCTCCAAGCGGATATCAAAAGCCTTGTACTTTTCATCGTCATTGATGAGCGATTTAACCTCGCTAAAAAATTGCGGTAACCCTGGGTAAAATTTAAGTTCCTTGCCGAACTCGCGAAGCAAAGCGTTGTTCAGCCCCTTGAAAAGCCCTGTCTTCACATAAGTCAGGATGTGGTTCAAATAGCTCGTATCGGAATTGACAGAAATTCCCTGCTTTCCGTAATAAGCCTTGAGAGCATTCACCTCTTTCCAGAACTTGCCACCATCGACATTGAAATGCTTGAAAAGCGGATCCTGCATGTAAGAACTGATGAGGGTCTTGTCGCAGTCCCACACCATGGCAATAATGTTCTGTTCGAAAGGTGATTTCATAGGCTTAGTCTAGTTACGGAACTCATTTAGTGATAAAATAATCCTCAGGGTTGACGGGAACGCCATTCACGCGGATTTCATAATGCAAGCCAAGACTCGACTGGAGGCCGCTCTTGCCAATAATAGCAATCGGATCGCCACGACGAACTTTAGCGCCAGGCTTCAAAAGCACTTCACCAAGATGCGCATAGAACGTCTTTACATGTTCCATGTGCTCAATCTTCATGGTCAGCCCAAAGCCGCGATGTTTGCGAACTTCAACGACCGTTCCGGCGCCAGGCGCATAAACCGTATCGCCTTCGGCAGCCAAAAAGTCAACACCTCTATGCGGCAATTCCTGATCCGTAAACGCATCGAATACCATCTCGAAACGGCTCTTGATATCATGATGATTCTTGAGCGGATGAAGCACCGGAACACGCGCTGCAAGTGCCGAATCACTTTCCAATATGTTCAAAGTCTTGCGTAAAGTTGCCCTCATTGCAGGCAAATTCTTTTTCGGAGAGCTTTCGTCTTCCGCGGAACTATTTTCGAGAGTGAAACCCAGTCCGCCCAATTTCATAGAACTATCGCGGACCATGCGAGTTTCTTCAATCTTCAAAATCGTAGTATCGACCACCGTGCGGATTTTCTTGATTTCATCCTTGATCAATGAATTTTGGTGATACACATCCATCAAATTGCCGTTCGACAAATTCTCTACAATCTGAACAGGCGAAAACAGGATAAAACCCAAAATGGCACAAATAGTTAGAACAACGTAAACAACAACTCTGCGGACAGAAATATTTACATCGCGCCCTTTGGAATCCTTGTTAGGATAAATGTGTATCTCAAGCTTTTTCACCGGAACCTTCAGATTTGTTCAGTTTCTGTTCGAGTTCTGCCACCTGTTTTTTGATTTCGAAAATGGCCCCCACAGCCTCGACCGTAGACGGGTCATCTTTGATGGAGTCCAGACGGCCTTCTTGGATTGCCTCGTAAACATGTTGTCCGAGCAATTGGTACTTGGCCTTGAGCTTAGACTCGACCATCGACAATTCAACACGGGAAAGTACGTTAGACGCACAGTCCATAGCCGTATTTTTCAGCTTATTTAGAGTATTTTCATTTATCATATCATTCGACCTGCCTCTAAAATAGTAGATTTCTCGATATAAAACAACGGAGAATTTCCTATGAGTCGTAGCGATCGCAGAAGAGCAAAGCAAAACGTTAAAAAATTCGTACCAAAGAAGTCAAATGCGCTGGATAAACGAGTTATCGTGCTCCTCGCAATCATCGTCGTTGTATTTTTCGTAGGAACTATGATCATCCAGAGGGGCTAATTCATGAAATTTACCATCCAAAAGAATGTGTTGCAGGATGCCTTGCAAGCGGCAATTAGCGCCGTGCCGAACAAGTCCACCATCCAGATTCTCAACAACTTTTCGCTCCGCCTCGAAGGCAACTTCCTCGAAGTGAGCGCAACCGACCTCGACCTCGGCATCAGGGTCAAGGTGGAAGTGCAGGGCGAACGCGATGGCGCAGTCGTCATCAACGCACGCAAGTTGTTCGATCAGGTGAAGAGCCTCGTGGACCCGAGCATCACAAACATTACTTTTGACGCCCAGGATTACTTGGTCAAGATCCAGTGGAGCGAACGCGGTAAGGCAAGCATCATCGGCTTTGACGCCAACGACTTCCCGCCGTTCCCGGAAATCGAAAATGGCGAAACGTTGAACATCGCCGCAAGCGAACTTGCATTCCTCGCCGAAAAGACATTGTTCGCGACCTCTACCGATTCTACCCGCTTGAGCTTGAACGGCGTGTTCCTCGAAGCGAAGGACGGCAAGATTTCCATGGTTGCAACAGACGGCCACCGCTTGGGCCGCGCAGCAATCGACCAGGAAGGCGCAGAACTTTCGAATGGCGTTATCATTCCGCATAAGGCATTGCAGTACATCTTGCACATGGCCAAGGGCGATTCCACCGTGGAAGTTCGCACCTCCGCAACGCACATCCTCTTTAACACCGGTTCTATCCAGGTGATTTCTAAGCTGTACGAAGGACCGTATCCGAGCTACCGCTCCGTGATCCCGACACAGTTCGAACGCACCGCACAGGCCAACACCACGGAATTCCAGAACAAGATCCGCAGCGTGATTTCCATGGCTAACGCACGCACCCGCAAGATCCGTTTGCAGTTCGACGGCAACATCCTCGAACTCAGCGCCACGGACCCGGATGTCGGCGGCGATTCTCGCGAAGCACTCGCTATCACGCACAACGGCGAAGGCAGCTTCTGCATTGGCTTTAACGGCCAGTTCCTCGCAGAAATCCTCGGCATGTGCAAGAGCGAAGAAGTCATCATGAAGATGAACAACCCGCTCGGCGCTTGCATCATCGAACCGGTTGGCGAAAACATGAACTTCTCGTTCTTGTTGATGCCGACGCACCTGACGGACAACTAACCGCAGTTCGGACAAATTTAAGGGCTCTCGAGAGAGAGCCTTTTTTAGTGGGAATGTATCTGTAGATGGGAATGCGGCAAGTTCGAACGGAACTGCGATTGCAAGAGGAAATGCCGCGAGATTTAATCGGGAACTGCGCCAAGTTTAAACGAGACTGCGCACACTTTGGATAAAGTAAATTATGTCGAGTCAAATACGCAAGAGAGTCAATAAGAAAATCACGAAAGCTATTCATGACTTCAACTTGATTGAAGACGGAGACCGCGTGCTCATCGCTACAAGCGGTGGCAAGGATTCCAGCGTCCTCTTGATGGAACTCGCCGCACGCCTCGGCAAATTCGGCCCCAAGTGCGAACTCGCCGCAATTCATATCCAAAGTGATTTTGCAGACAAGGCGCCCCGTGAATTCTTGCAGCGCATGGCAGAAGAATACCCGCAAGTGCCATTCTACTTTAAGGACGTCGCCGTAGAAGCCCGCCTCAAAGAAGGCCGCAAACTGAATTGCTATTGGTGCAGCACGCAACGCCGCACGGAACTCATTAAGTTCGCCAGCGAAAACGGATTTAATAAAATCGCGCTCGGTCACCACATGGACGACATTGTGGAAACGCTACTGATGAATATGCTGTACAAAGGTGAATTCAGCGGCATGCCACCCATGGTCCCGTACGAAAAGTATCCGTGTAGCATCATCCGCCCGCTCTGCTACTGCGAAGAAAGCGAAATCATTGCCTACGCCGAAGACGCCGACATCCGCAAGTTCACCTGCACCTGCGAATTCTCGAAAGCAAGCCACCGCAAAACCATCCGCGAAGAAATCAAGAGCCTCACCAAAGGAAGCTCCACGCTCAAAGCAAACTTGTTCGAAAGCATGCGAAATATAAGGATGGATTATTTGCTGTAAGACCGCTTTATTGCAAGGGGAACTGCGCGGACTTTACCGGACACAGCGCACGGAACGATAGTCCTCTTTCGCGAACGTATTTAAACTCGCCGCATCACTGCTGAAGGACAAGAATAAATAGAATGCATTCGATTCAGGATTTTCAGCATCTTCGTCCGCGCTCCAAAAATATGCGTAACCGCCGATACCATCAAATTTACCACCAGTAACTGTACCATCATCCGTTTTCAAAACTGCGCCGCGATACCCCGCCGGGAGCGCGTTGAATCCGAAGTCATCGGAGCCGTTTCCTTTTTTGAACCAGCCATCGCGAGATTTTAAAGCCGCGCCAACTTTATTCGAAACTGCGTCAGAATTGCCATTGTGGAACTGCGCAGCATCCCCAGACGCCGCGTTCACCAAAGCCTCGAAATCAGCCTTCGTCGGAAGGCGCCAGCCTTCAGGGCAAACTGTTTTCGCATCCGCCCAAGTATAAAGGCGTCCCATTCGTTTGCAATTGCGAGAATCGCCATCCGGACAGGCACTTGTTTCTGTTTCGTAATTCAGATTCTCCACCATCCACGTGAGATCGCCAATCTTCACAACATTATAACTCCGCCCGTCACGCGAATCCGTGAACGACTCAGAACACGAAGCGAGGAGGAAAGCTAAAGCGACAACAGCGAAAGAGGAACGGATGGTGAAATGCATGGAGAGAATATAATTTTTCCATATTCGCAAATTTCTTTTCATCTCCTAAAAAAAAAGCTATTATCACTTTTTCCTCTGTTTCTTTTTCATTTCCGCCATAGTGCGATCAACAACCTCTCGCAACTTATATGTAGCCACACCCAACGGTTTGTTGATGTCTTTAAGCGACCATTCCACAACAGTCTTATCTGTCGATTTACAAATAATCAAACCCACAGAAGGATTATCGCCTTCACCCCGAAGCAACTCATCTGCGGCAGTCACATAAAAATTAAGTTTACCAGCAAATTCCGGAGTGTACTTCACGACCTTGAGATCTATAATGACATACCTGTGCTGTGGAATAAAATAAAAAATCAAGTCCGGGAAAAATGCTTGCCCGCCAGGCATCCGAAATTCCATCTGACGCCCAACATAGGAAAATCCTTTGCCCAGCTCCAATAAAAACTGAGTAACGTTGGCAATAAGAGCATCTTCTAAATCACCTTCATCATACTTTTCTTTCATTTTTAGAAATTCAAAATGATAAGGATCCTTCAGAATTTCCTTTGCAAGCTTCTCCTGAGAGGATGTCAAAGTTTTTTTGAAATTGGTAACAGCGGTTCCCTTCGTTTGAAAAAGATTAACATCTATATATGCATTTAAAGTGGGGCGCGACCAACCATTATCCACTACACCCTTGACATAAAACAGGGCCTCGTCTATTGATCGGCATCGAGAAACAATGTCTATATGTTGTCCCCACGGAATTTTACCAAAAGCCTTGGGCATTTCTAATTGGCCAACGGCCCGTTGGCCTTTTTTATTTCGCTCAAAATAGAACAAATACCACTGTTTCATATACTTCACATTCGTGAAAGAAAAACCAGTCTCATTAGGGAAAGAATGACGCATATCAAGCGCAAATTGTTTTACAACTCCAGCGCCCCAACGTTCTTCGGCTCGCAACGCAACTAAATCACGACCAATTCCCCAATATAACTCCAACATTTCAGTATTCACGCGAATGGATGCTTTCACCTGGCTCTGGCGAAAACGGTTTTTAACATCGGACAACCATTCAACATAACTGCTATCAGCCAACATACCATCGCGAAACACAAACATCGGTTTACTCATAGACTCTTTCTTTTTCATTTTAGACCTCCCCAATTTCTTCTTTCGAGAACCAGTTGCCCTTAATATCCAGCCATTCATATTCATGGGGAAGAGATATCAAATTCCTGATAAGGTCTTCGGATTTTGCCATATAGCCTTCAAATAGTCGCAATTTGCGACCGGTTAAAGTTAGAGGCGTTTTTGCGAAATCAAAAAGTTGAAAAAGCAAAAACGCACCTCGCCTTTGTACAGCGAGATGCGTCGGCTTTTAATGTACCTAATATCGAAAAAACTGGCAAGGGGAGCAGAAAAATTTTACAAAGAGCGTTCACTTACTCATTTCATTCATCTTCATGATGCATTGAAGGCAAGCCCTTGATATACGCTGATTACAATCCTATATTTAGACTATCTCGTCTGCAAATGTAGAAGGAGTTCATGAAGACGTTCCATCCTGTGGAGCGTCTTCTGCATTTTGGAGATGAAAGCACACAGTGACAATTTCTTCGCACCTTGCGGAATAATTACACAACAGATTTTTCATCTAAATCTTTGCTTTCGGTTTCAGTAGTTCAGAAATTCTGAACAGCAAATCATGTTGAGGTATAGAAAAAATTCAAGATTCAAAAGTCTTTGACTTTCTTGCTGAACCTGTCGGAAATCCCGACAAGTTGAACATCCATCCAGTTTACCCTTTTCATAAATGTCCTTTATATGCTCAACAACATAGGTTTTAGACATTAGTACCAATAGTCGTTCTCATCGTAATCCTCAATCCAAGTTTTGACCTGATCCGGCGAGGCCTTGATGGATTTTTTCAGTTCCCGATTCAATTCACCTATCTTAAGTTCGAGATATTCCTTAAAATCTTCCTCGCCATAATCTCCAGCTTCCAAATAATCTATGCATTTGGCGTAGATATATGCAGTACGCAGAACCTTGTACGCCTTTTTAAAAATGGCCAAAGTTTCTTTTGAATAAGGTCTAAAGCACTTCCATTTTTGGGTCTGAACGAATTCAATCCATTCCTTGCTTTTATGCTTCAAGTAAGTTCGCCGTACATAATTGGCCATACCCTCAATATGCGATTCATGATAGTTAAATGTTCCACCAGACATTGCATTCTCCTTGATTGTATTTTTCAAAGTGTTTTTTGGAGATGCGGACAATAATTTAGATAGGTTGTTTGTCCAAATATAGTTTCCGGTAATCCATTGGACTCATTCCATTGAGTCTGACCTTTATCCGTTTCGTGCAAAACCATTCCAAATATTTTTCAAGCTCAACTTTGAACTCTTCCTTGTCAACTTTTCCCCAGTTCCTGCTGTAGAAAAACTCGTTCTTGAGTATGCCGAAAAAGCCTTCACACGCGGCGTTGTCGGGCGTGTAGCCCTTTCTTGACATGGATCGTGTCAAGCCATACTTTTTCATTCTCTCGATCCATCCGGGCCACCTGTAATGACTTCCTCTGTCCGTATGGATTATCGGGGTTTCACCCTCATGGAGTGTCGCAACGGCCTTATCCAGCATCTCGTCGACAAGGGTCGCATCAGGTGACTCTCCGATTGTCCAACATACTGGCGCTCCGTCGAAGCAGTCGATAATCGGTGATAGGTACACTTTGCCGTCGTGTAGAGGAAATTCCGTTATGTCCGTCAGCCATTTTTGATTGGGTGCATCGGCGTGAAAATTGCGATTGAGAATATTGGGAACGGCGGGTGTGATCTCGCCTTTATACGAACTATATTTCAGTTTCTTGGGTTTGTAGACGATGAGGTTGCCGAGTTTCATTGCGCGTCTGACAACCTTCTCGGAAACTTTCTTTCCGGTCTTTGAAAGTTCGCTGTGGATTCTTCTGTAGCCGTAAGTCTTGTTGGACTCGTCGAATATTGGGACAAGTTCTTTTAGCAACTGAAGGTCCTTATTGTTCCGGTCATTCAGGTGTTTTACGTTGTAGTAATAGACGCTTCGGGACATTCCCAATGCAAGTAGGATATCCCTTAATTTGTAGCGGTTGCGTAAGGCGTTGACAAGCTGTGTTTTTTCCCTGTTGCGAAGGGCAGACAAGTCAACGCCTGGGTCTTTTTTTATTATGTTCAGCGTCTCCTTCAATATGTCAACTTCTAGCTGGAGACTTCGGATTTTCTCGTTCAGCGCCTTCGCGTCTTCGGAAGAAAGATCCTTTTCCTTCTCCAGTTTCCGCTTCGTTGGTCTTGGTTTGTTCTGCAGTCCCATAAGTCCGTATTTTTTATAGTCCTGATACCAATAATAGATACTTGCGTACGTATATCCAATATCCTTGGCGACAGAAATCATAGGTTCGCCCATTTCGTAGCATCTGCGGATGGCCTCTAGCTTAACATTGAAAGGAGCGTGTGGCGGATGTTCTGGAGTGTTTATAATCCTATGGTGTTTTCTTTCCTGATGCGGTTGGCCTTCCTTTTTTATCCACTTGTACAACTGTTTTGTCGATGGATATCCGAGTTTTCGAACGACCTTTGTTGCCGACTTTAAATCATGAAATGTTTCCAAAGCCTTGGCGATTTGATCTTCGGTAAAATGCATGATGCGTCCTCTAGTTGTGTCCAACTATTCGTCCGCATCCCCTTTATTCATCTTTAAAATACGCTCATTGTAACGCACTCGCAAGAGGTCGCGTTGTTGTCGAGAAATGGGTAATTGCAGCCTTTATTGTAGTGTTTTGTCGGCTTTACAGTCGCTCAGTCCTCTTTTATTTATCGCCATTTTGAGGACTTTTCTTTTGATAATGAGCCTCAATAAGTTTTTGGGCTTCATCCATCGAAATTTCGCCTTCGATATTGCGCTGCGCAATTTCTAACAAGAAATCGGAGACTCGCAAGCCATCAACAACCTGCAAGCCAATGGCTGTCCGCCAATTAATGGCCCTCTCTTTCTTTTCGGGATCGTCTTGATTGATATATTCCTTAAAAAAAGACTTTGTTGATTTCTTAGGCATTCGAACTCCTTACAATTTAATGCCTAATATACCTTCTGAGATTTTTTTTTGCAATAGAGCCAACTGTTCGGAATTTCCGAACAATTGTGTATCAATTATAGGGAAACATACTCCATCAACACAGTTATATAGTTATACGTATCTTTTTTGGGGCAGGCGGTAACAGTGACTAACTTCATTTTCCAAAATATTTCAAGCAGAATTCCTCATTCACTTTAACAACAATCATTATAAAAACTTTTAAGGTTTCAATATATGCTTGTCGCAGCTCTTCGTCTGTTCCATAGAAAGATCCATGCAGAAAGGTATTGCGCAAATCTAAGCTGTTTGAGAATTCTTTCTTGTTCAACACAAAATTATAGTAATCGCGTTCTTGGCGAGAAAATACAGTTGATTCAACTTCAACTTCTTCTTTTTCTACTAGCTCTTTTAATATTTCCTTTTGCTTACCCTTTTGATGAGCAAAACAAACAACCTCATTCTCATACAGGTTATATAAAAGTGAACATCTATCGATATCTATCCCTAGACTATTATCGGCTTCTAAAAGTAAAGCCCCTCTTTCTATCAACCATTTTATCCAAACTCTTGCCTGCTCTGCAAAATCGGTTGCAAAAAGGTGTTCTTTGGCAATTTTCTGTACTAAAGAGCCATAACTGTTCCAAGCAAAATTCATTCCTAACATCAGGTTAGAGGCAAAGAGGAACCGCATTTCTTTTTTAAGACTTTCCCCTTTAGCATAAGCATATTTCTGTTTTAAAAAACTCTTCAATTCTCCTATACGGACAGGATTAGAAGAAATAGCCACAAGTTCCTTATCAACGCAACCGTCTTCCATATAATATTTCAGTTGCTTAAGGATTCCGTCCATCTCAATATAAAGTAGTTTTATCCGTTCCGACAACGATACTGATTTTGACGGTTTCTTGAATTCAAAATCAGAAATACCAAAATTCTCTTTTAGATAATCACCAAAGAAATAATCAAACAAATCTTCAATGCTAATCCCGTAATTGTCAAGCTCTTCCTTATATGTAGATAAAATCTTATAGTAAATCATCCTATTTTTTGTAAATTGCGAGCGTATAGGATAATGCTTTATTCCCTCACTTTCTGCAAGCAATTCATCTATTATACTTTTCTTTTTCAATACAAATTGACAACGCAGCTCCGAGTCAAAGAAATCAAACAGGAAAATAAAATTGTTAAGTAGTGTAGGGAAATCGTGATGTTCTCTTACCCATTTCTTGCTGTAAACACAATAAACATGATGATCTTCTTCGTTATACGATTCGTTCAGCTCTTCATCTATTTCTTGGAAAGATGCTATGCATCCATAAGAAAACGATGGTTTTTCTGAAGAATGTTTTTCCCAATATTTTTCCTTGGCTTTTTTAGCTCTTAAACGCAATCTATCATCAATATTAAGGCCCTGTATTACGGGAGCATTTTCAATCAATTCCAAATAATCTGGATGCGGTTCAAACGAATCGTCAACATAATAGTTTAGGATTCCTATTTTCTTTTCTTGAGTCAGAGTTTTGGGAAACTCAATATTTTCTTTCTCGGCAAATCCTTTTACCAAATAGTATTTGATGATTATTTCGGCAGCATCCTTATTATTCATCATACAATCAGTTATTACCTGACTGTATTTTTTCACCCATCCCTTACATCTTAAAATGTTGATTAAAGAAACCAATTTCTTGTCAAGTAAATTCCGGACGCTAGAATCAGGGATTTTTCGTAATAAATCAAATCGTTCCAATAATTCCAGTAAATCTAAGGAGAAATATATCCATATACTCTGAAATATTTTTTCAATATCGCTTAAATCTAGCTGTTGGAAATAAGAACATACAAAACGAGAAATTTCACTCGTTTTGTTGCGATACTCTTTGAATTTTTCAGGGGTAATATTTGTAGGGCATTCTATCGACTTGACAATCCGAACAATGTTATCTAATTCAACAACCTGGTTTAAGTCATAATTATTCGTCGCATCAAAAGAATCCAAAATGGGCATTGCCCTTTGGAACATCTGGTATTGGAGCAACTCCGAATACTTGTTGTATGTAATCCATTTGTAGAAATTGTCGGACATTTATATGGCGTTTTTAATTTCTAGGCGGTTTCAAATATTGAATTTCTTTTGATACTTCCATGTGTTTTCTAATCAAAACCAAAAAATTTCATATAACCAATTCACCTATTTTTTGACACCGTCTTAGGGAAAAGAATTTTGTCTAAAATATCAACATTACTCTTATTTCTTTTGTGATAAGGATAAAAGCCTTCAATAATCCAATGTTCTTTTGTTTCCTTGTCATTCTTGCAATCAGGATTTTTTCGATTGGCTAATTTTATCAAATAAGATTCCATTTCTTTCACATATCTGCAAAACTCTTTCCCCGCTATTTCAGTCTTTTTCATCTCAGCGTAAATGAACATTATTTTAAAATGGTTCCGCATGTAATCCACATCATTCTTAAAAAAATCACTTAGCTTTTCTAGTTTTTCTTTTTGAAAACATTCTTGATAAAATCCGTCTTTTCCAACAGCCTTTCCTACATAAATCGGCGTGGATCCAATAAAAAAGATATAAACACCCCTCTTATATCGGTATTCAAAGCCATCTTCACCTTCTAGCCAAAATGATTGATTTGCAGCAGTTTTGGGAGTTCTATAATATTTCCTAGCCTTAGAAAGATCAACACAAAAAGGCGGGGATATTTTGAAATGATATTCCATATCACACCTCTAGTTCAAATCTGGCAAAGATGGGTCACATCTTTTGGCATTCGCATGAGCTAGCACACGACCAACTGCGGTAACTGCTACTGCATAAGGAATAGAATTCCACCACATCCTCACTTTTTTGATGGCATCATACGAATCAAGTTTTTCTACAAAAGATTTTTTTATTTTTTCCATCAAATCCGGCGACCTATCATACATTGAAAAAATCTTATGCAGGACCTGTTTTTGTTCTTCAGAGATTGGAACATGTGCAACGTCCCCATTGGAAATTACACCTTGCTTAAGAGCGTCTATACGTTCTTCATCCATTACAGGAATTAAGACATAATTATCCAACAAAACATTTGGAATCAAAGCATTTGTTGATAAACCCGATTCGATCAACATATTTGTTACTATTGGCCAATTTTCTCCATCTGTTTTTATACCAGTAGTTACAAAACCAGTATATTTATCCGTCCAAAAATCCTCCAACTTTTTTGTCACACCCAAAGAAGAACTCCTAATTGAATCTAAGATATCTAATTCTTCAAGCCATTCTTTCCCCATTGGCAAAGAAGATAAAGGTAATTTCTGATACAATAAATTTAAAGCCCACAAACCAATTTCTAAAGCATCAGCAACCAGCTCAATTTTTTCCACAGTATAAAGTACGGTCAACCCGTTCAATGCTTCGTCACTAATTTGATCAACGATTTCAACAGCTCTGTTTAAACCAACAAGATCCTTTCTTGAATTTTTCTTTTCTATTCGATGGACAAGTAACTCAGATAATAAGTCATAATCAGATTCGCGATCTGTGCACGCAGCAGCTTTATTCGCTTTTGCTAAAAACACCTGAAATGATGGATCTGCAAAATTTTGAAGAGCCCCTTCAATGCGATGCATCTTGGGCATTAGGCGATCTTCCAATTTTTCCACCCTTTCTAATGCAGTTTTTTCTGCCTCAATGGTTAAATCACGTTTTGCAACAGCATACATTTCCGAACATATTTCACGTGCCCTTTGCTCTGTTATACCATTATTCACTATAATAACATTTTGCCCTTGAATTTGTTGAGCGTTATCACCAGCTGTTTGCGACTGATTCGTATCATTTATCATCTAGTTTCACCTCAAAAACTAATGAATCCAAATATTATAATCAAAATCACCCAAACCAAGCTTCTTCATATACATTAAAGCGATCAGCATTCCTGCTGGTGTAGGTATTAGACAATCTAATTTTTGGCTCACGAAATATTCATAAACTTGATATACAGAAGGATATTCAATTCTTATTTTTTCTTTTATTTTCTCTTCAGGAGATAAAACAATTGAATAAACATCCGAAAATGTCTTATATGGGAGAAAAACGCCTGTTGTTTTTGAAACAAGACCTATTGAATCTAAATACAGACCAATATCTTGTGACAAGGACCTATTTAGATTCATTGCATTTATCAATTTCTTATATATTCCGTCAATGCTTAAACAATCAAATTTCACTTTGGTAACTATATGAATAATAGTCATCACATCTATATATTCTTTTGTCAATCTTGGAAAAATTGATAGCACTTGTTCCGAAACAAGCTCTAAAATTGGAGAGGTATTTTTGCAAAGCGTAAGCGTAAAAACATCCAAAAGAGAATCTATATCTATTTTGGATCCTTTTCTTGCACAGAGCTGAATTGTATCGTTTAAAAGAAATTGCGTGTTCGATTCCGAAAACTTACAAGCATCTATATTATCTTTTTTAGCAATCAAACGACACGCTAATTTTTTGAAGCATTCATCAACATTTTTCTGAGCCTCTTCCGCCGCAGCATTTACCAAATTTGGAAAATTCTGCTTGAACAAATCATAAAAGATCTCTTTAACTTCGTTATATCGAAGCCCAATATTAATATCGCGTACTGCTTGGAGAGCGATTCCATTTTCGCCTACTTTTTGTTTTTGTCCATCCATTTTGCATCCCCTATATTCACATCACCACCAGCTTGGATACTGATACTATCCTTGCCCGATTTCTGAACTTGTGTAGGCTTGTTTCTAAAAAAGATGAATTTTATAATCCATCCTAAAAGAACGATTCCCAAGCCTGAAAACAACCATTGTTTATTTTCTGCAATGTAATTCAGCATGTTATCCATTATGACACCTCGATTTTATTGTTTATGAGTTTTGGGAGTAGGGGGATTACGGAATTTCACCTTTTTTCGATGTTGAACAAGTAAAAACTTCCAATATGTTCTTCTACAGCGAGCCATGCCAAAAATCGCTCTGTTCGTGTTTCCACTGTTCGCGAATATCAACTTCTTTAAGCATTCCAGATTTCGGTTCGGACATGGTTAAGCACCAGAAAAAAGTTTAGTTTTGCTGTGTATATTTTTCAATACTCTTTTTCAAAATGTCTAAGAAATTATTGTTTCTGCATTCAGCATCAGCCCAGAGAGCATCAAAAGACAATATTGTCATCGGAACAGGAATTTTTGAATCACCAATTCTTTCCTTATTTTTGTTCATAGGGAACAACGCATCTTCTTTGTAGAACACTTCGCCTTTTGAATATAGCGGAGTCCATTCCTCTTCTAATGAGAGGCGCATTTCGGGATCAATTTCTATAATACCAAAGAACCACATTCGTTGTATTTTAGATGGATAATACGCAAGCAATCTTCTTGCACGCTGCTTCATTTGTTCAATTACAATTCTATTATCTAAATATCCCAAATCTTTTTTCTTGAGTTCAACCACAACAACATCAACGGGATGATTACATGTATTTATGTCATCAGAGAAAACAAATGCTATATCCGGCCTTAAATCACTCGGAGATTCATTGTCATCTGTAATTTCCTTTATAAGCTTTTCAATATTTTCGTCGCTTAGAACCGTTCGGAATGACATGAACTTATCATCTAATAACCATGCATTATTTACAAACCGATTATCAAAACGGCTCTCCGAATAAAGAGTTCTTTGCATAGGCACAATCAGATTATGGATTTTTTTCTCTCTATCTTCCGCATCAATATCTTTAAGTTTTTGAATAATTTTATTTCGATATAAAATATATTCCGCCAAAACACGGCTTGCCTGAATCAATGATTTATCATACAATTCATCAGAAATAGTCTCTGCGCTTAGAATTTCTTTTTGCTCTTTAAAAAACTTATTCTGAGCAATTTCAATTGATTTACTTTCATCAAGTAAACCAACGGAATTTTGAGGGAATAGTCCTTCTAAATGAGGATATTTCGCAGCTAGCCTATTTCGCGTTTCAACATTTCGTTCCTTTATTGCAGGAACCGAATCACTTATTATATCACTAATCTGATCAAAAAATATTCTCTTTAAGATATCTAATTCATTGCTACTAAGATTGATGTTTTGCCTTGCATCATCTATCTTTTCATTTAAATATTCCGATATCAGCAAAAAAATAAATTTATGAGATTCTGGAAGTTTTTGATTATCAAGCAGATTTAATTCAATCGCCCTATCATCAATGCAAATTGCAGTAACATTCTTCATTTCTTCGTTATATGAAGAATCTATATAATACAGCAACTTGAATTCTGACTTAAACAGGTCAAGTTCTTGGTTTTCTAAAACTTTTTCTTGAAGTTCAGGAAGTTCATCTAAAGAAAAGCTACTTACGGAATTAACGAATTTTTTTGAGGAATTTTCTTTTTCTGTGTTTAGGCTTACTCTTAAATCAAAAGAGCCACCAGCTTGTTTTATCGCATACAATCTGGGTAAAAAATAGTTCCTCAAGTATGTTATGATTGCTCTAGGAATGATGTCTTCATAGGCTTTCAACTGAATATTATTGAACGATTCAAATAAAAGATTTGCCCCCGTTGAATCAGCAGTTTCAATTACATCATCTTTTTTTTCGCCATCAAAACGTTCATTGAATAAAAAAGACCTTTTTATGAATTGCTCGTCTTTTTTGAAAACACTCTCAAATTTAACTGTAGAAAAATACTTTAGGAAAATTAAACGTCCCAAGCCTTTGTGACTGCTATCTTTTGTATTCATCAAGGAAGAAAAACGCAGAAAATTTTCTTCAGAGAACCCATCGCCATTATCCTGTATTTTAACAGTCAGTGTTTCAGGTTGGTCAAATGATTTTATTGAAATATCTATATTCATGAAGGTCGCATTAGCATCCAATGCATTCGCCATCGCTTCTGAATAGATCATTTCAAACGAAGGGTTTGAAAAGAAACGATTGACAGCTTTTCGTAAATTGATCTTCATCTTTAAGCCTCCATGTTATCACACCTATTCTCAATACAGGCAAATACTAACATATTTTATGAAACATCATATTATAAAAAACTCTTAGCCCCCCCCCATTAAACACCAAAGCATTCATCCAAATCTACTTTATTAAATGCTTCACGATTAAAAAGTTCCACTAACTTTTCATACACATCAGGAAAAAACTTATTTAGCTCATTTAATACATCGTTCTTCACTTTATTTCCCATTTCTCTCATTCTTTTATGATACGCAGTTTCCATCTCTCTATTTAAAAAATCGGATAATCGAATTTCATATTTACCGTCATACATCCCTATTGAGTAATCATAATCAGGATTTTTTGATTGATTATTTTTTTTATAATAGCATTTCCTATTCAGCAATCCAATAAAATCATTCTTTAAAGCCAACAAGTGTGTTTTCTTAGAAGCATCCATTGAACAAATATTTTCCGTTTCTCTTGGAGAATATTCAACAACCTTACTTTTCCATGTTTTGAGAGCCCCTTTTATGGATGCAACATCACTCCAGTGAGCATCACTAAAATCAACTTCATGAATGAAACCAGCCAACGTACCTCGATCAAAAATGCCTCGAGAAACGCCCTTATCATGAATTATCAGCAGTGGCATTTTGCGACTATATGCTAAAGCAGCTTCAATTTGATTCCATTCCGTTGCAAGTTTCAAAACACCATCAATAGGTTGATCTTTCAAAGAACCCTTTTCAATACTTATTTGAGGAATGCCCAAAACAATCATTCCCGAGCAATCATCAAGCATTCGTAAAACTTCATCCAACGGTGCATCACTAGGGTAATCCGTCGTCCCAAGAGTTCTTGGCTTCAAATCCATCATATCAAGTAATGAAAGGAAATTATCTATTCCATCTTTTTGACTATCAGGAATATATGTCGGTCGACTTACAAATACATCTGTCATATAACTTTAATAATCCTTCTTTTTCTTTTTTTCAATTTCAAAAACTTTATATTGACAAAAGAAATAAAGCAGCATCCCCTGAATAGCACCCAAAACGAAAAAAAGGATTATTGACATAACAAAATGTTCTACATCACTTTTAAAGATTGTGTAAAGAATAACAAATGCAAAAGCAAAATCACCCAAAATGGACAAGTAGACAACACCATCAATCAAAGATATTTTTTCGTTTTCCATTTACCAATCCTCCTTTTTGAACTTCCTTTTTGACTCGTTCCCATTCATTTTTCAAAATTTTGGTCATCAGTCCCCTTAAATTCGCAATTTTTTTCTCAACAATCTCTGTTTCCGGCTCATAAAAGATATCTTTTTTCGCATTTTCTAAAGATTCTATTAAAGCACTATCATCTGGATCAGCTTCGTTTAATTTCATTATAGACAATTCTATGCGTCGAATAAAATCAATATTATTTTTGCTATTGCCCAACTCGTTACCAACATCTCTCATATTTTTAAAAACATCCATCATGCTATCATAATAGAGAGAGTCCTCAAAGCCTATGTCTGTCTCATCAGAATGATCGATATTAAATTGACTAACAAATTCATATTCTTCTCTTTCCGCATATGATCTAAGATATACAATTAAATACAAATGCGATATTATCATTGAAAAGTCCTGCCGCAATTCATAGATCCATTTTATACGTTGTGCGGTTACAACATCAATGTATTTTTGCATTTTTAAATTTTTACGGGCATAAAACAAAGCCAGCAGTGATATCAGCATTGAACAGGCTGATACAGCTACAGTCATTGGAATATTTTCAAAGAAAGAACTCATACATTTACACCTCAATTTCGTTATTCATGAGTTTAGGGAGAAGGCGGTCGCGAGCTTCCGCTAGTTTGCGATTTTGATTGAGCAATGTTTGACGTTTGCTGAATAAATTTTGGAACGGTTCATACAATTTTTCTGGACCCACCAAGAGTTCAATTGTATCTATGTGTTTTTTTCCCAAATGAGCCACAGTCGCACCAACAACTGTTTTTTCAAAAAATTTGATTGGATCGTGAATAGCCCACAGAAGCCATCCATTCATTTTAGGATTATGGGGCTTAAAACAACAAGATCGTTGAACCAAATATGATGTTTCACCACTCCATGAGTTGATGTGAAATTCACCATCCATACCAACTACAATATCCCCATTGTTGATTAGATATTCATCAGGAGCGTTTTCTGTAGTATAATCGTTTGTAACTCCATCAGGAATATTTCTTATGCGGACTATAGGTGTTCCATTTCCATTAGAATTAAATAAAGATCCGTCAAAAGCATAACCAAATTGAACTGATGCTAAATCAACTAATTTCTCTTTCTTCCAGCCTTCGGGGAGGCCATCTACGATTTTGGTGGTTTCGTGACCAGGGAATTTGAAGTCGATGAACCATTGTTTGTAGAGGCGTTGGGCGGCTTCTTCAAGAAGTTTGATTTGCTTCTGGTTGTTTTCAATCAGATCATCGTATGCAGAAAGGACATCGGCAATTCGCTTTTGAGTTTTCAGTGGTGGCAATGGAATTTCCATTGCGAGCAAGTCTTCATTTCTTAAACTGGCCCTAGTTGTCATCGTTCCTGACAGACCAAGAAATTTCCCTCTAAAAAAAGAGGTTCTCAAATAATAACCAATATACCTAGGTGAAACTTCGTATTTTGATTGTATCGAGCGTAAACGTTTACAGAAGCCATTATAAGTTGCTTGGGGATAATCTTTCAAAGCAACACAACTCATTCCAAGTTCATCCGCAGTCTCACTAGTTCTTGTTATGAAAACATCACCTTCTTTTATCGAATAACTCTCTTGTTCTTTTTCTGTTGACTGAACTAAATCCTTTATTTCTTTTGGAATAAACCAATTATTGAAAACTGTAGAAAAAGATAAAAACGGGAAACCAGAGCCAAAGAATTTTCCACCCTTGGACAATCCGTTGTGAACTTCATACAACTCGCCTAATTTCACTTTTTCCCAAGCCATCAGAGAACAACCTCCATGGATCCTTTGCGTCGCTCAGGATGACATAATGACAAGGAGATTCCCGCCTTCGCGGGAATGACAAGTCGTGTGGATTCTATCGCTTCGCTCCAGAATGACACATTTCTCTGTCTTTCATCTAATCTCATATCCCCAGCTCCTTCATATTCTTGGAGATGGTTTTCATGAGCGTGTTACTTTCGTCCTGGAGTTTCAGGAGTTCTTCGTGGATTTCGTGCATGCGTTCAGCAAAGTCCACGCCGTCATCTTCAACGGGGGCAACGCCTACATAGGCTCCGGGAGTAAGGCTAAAGTTCTTTTCGGCAATTTCTGCACGGGTCGCGATTTTGCAAAGGCCGAGAATGTCCTTGTATTTTCCGTCACCGAACTTTTCATAGAGCCAATCGGCTTCTTTCGCCACATTCAGAATTTCATCAAATTCTGCAAGACGCGTGTCCCATTCTTCCTGAG
>CAMUYW010000011.1 GCA_947165045.1 uncultured Fibrobacter sp.
ACGCTCTTATCGGCCAGGAATTCGACCTCAAGGTTATCAAGGTCAACAAGGCTCGTCGCAACATCGTCGTTTCTCGCCGTGTTGTTCTCGAAGAAGAACGCAACAAGCAGCGTGGCGACGTTCTCGAAACTCTCGAGAAGAACCAGGTCCGCAAGGGTATCGTCAAGAACATCACCGACTTCGGTGCATTCATCGACCTTGGCGGCGTAGATGGCCTCCTCCACATCACCGACATGAGCTACAAGCGCATCAACCACCCGTCCGAAATGCTCCAGCTCGGTCAGGAAGTCGAAGTCATGGTTCTCGACTTCAACGACAAGAAGGAACGCATCTCTCTCGGCATGAAGCAGCTTAAGCCGCATCCGTGGAAGGATATCGCTGAACGTTATCCGGAAGGCGCTATCGTTAAGGGTAAGGTTGTTTCCATCACTGATTACGGTGCATTCGTTGAACTCGACAGCGGTGTTGAAGGCCTCATCCACGTTTCTGAAATGTCTTGGACTCAGCACGTCAAGCACCCGTCCAAAATCCTCACCGTTGGTCAGGAAGTCGAAGCTGTTGTTCTCAAGGTTGAAGAAGATGCAGAACGTATCTCTCTCGGCATGAAGCAGCTCGAATCTGATCCGTGGGATTCTATCGAAACCGAACTTCCGCCGGGCGCACGCGTCGTCGGTGAAATCCGCAACATCGCTTCCTTCGGCGCATTCGTCGAAATCAAGGAAGGTGTTGATGGCCTCATCCACGTCTCTGACATGTCCTGGACCAAGAAGATCACCCACCCGAACGAAATGGTCAAGAAGGGTGACAAGGTTGAATGCGTCGTGCTCGCCGTCGATAAGGAAAAGCGCCGCATTTCCCTCTCCATGAAGCACCTCACCGAAGATCCGTGGGATACCATCGATTCCACCTATCCGGTGAACACCGAAGTGAAGGGCAAGATCGTTCGCATGCTCGACCGCGGCGTCGTGGTTGAACTCACCGACGGTATCGAAGGCTTCATCCCGGTCTCCAAGCTCACCGCTGAATACATCAAGGTTCCGGCCGATGCATTCAAGGTTGGCGACGAAGTTCCGGCTGTCGTGACCGAAATCGATCAGAACAACCGCAAGATCTATCTCTCCGTTGTTGACTACTTCAAGAACCGCGAATCCGCTGAACTCAAGGCTTGGATGGACTCCCACAAGCCGGGCGAAAACGGCACCACGATTGGCGAAGCTGTTGCTCCGAAGAAGAAGGCTTCCAAGAAGAAGGCTGAAAAGTCTGAAGAAGAAGCTTAATTTAGTTTCAAACTAAAGCTTAAAGGAACCTCGCGATTTTTCGCGGGGTTTCTTTTTTTTGCAGCGTCATCCGTCCGCCATGAGTCATCCTGAGCGGAGCGAAGGATCCAGTTAAGTATCGCAGTATAACTTTGCTATTTTAACTTTATGCAAAAAAGAATCCAAGAACTAGACGTCTTGCGCGTGCTCGCCATGCTGTTTGTAATCACGTACCATTTTGCGTTGCAGTATGATGCTGAACACTTGCCTTGCTTTAACTTGTTCTGTACAGCAAAAAACTACGACTTCGGAAACATCGCTGTTACCATTTTTATTGCCATTTCGGGCGGTTTACTTTATAAAAAATACGGCTCTATAATTGACGAAGAAAATTCTGCGGAAAAGAAGACGAGCCTGCGAAACAGGTTGAAAACTTTTTATATAAAGCGATTCAAGACAATCTACCCGCCGTTTTGGATTCTGGCCCTTTATATTCCTGTGACTATGATTCGCCATTATATGGTTGATGGTAACGCATTTTTTATGGGCCATCCGCTCAAATTATTGCTTACAGTTGTGGGCTTTGACGGTTACATTAAAACATTTGGTGTTGATACTTACGTTTTTTGCGGGGACTGGTTTGTGGGCGCAATCGTGCTCCTGTACTTGCTATTTCCGCTACTTTCGCGGTGCTACCGGCGTTGCCCTTTTATAATGTTGTCTGTACTCACGGTGCTTTATGCCTGCCAGTACATGATTCCTGCTGAATATGACGAAGTGTTTGGCGCATTGCCGGTGACGCTCTCCCTCAAGTTTTGCATTGGATTTGCACTGGTCGGAAATCTGGAACGGCTTAAAAATTGGCGTGTTGCTTTGGCTTCGGCTTTGGTATTTGCGGTACTCACGATTGTCGATATTCCCGGTAGAATCAAAACGGATTGCCTTGGCTCCATTGCAGCCATAGCTCTGTTTGTGGTTGTGCTCTACATCGCTCCGCATTTGTTTCGCCTAAAGGCTGTAGCCGTGTTGCTCCCCAAAATGGCGACTCTCTCTTATTGCGTATTCTTGGTGCAGCATGTGGGTATCGTCTGGGCGCAGATTGCCTTTATCAAAATTTTCGAGAAAATTCACTGGAACTTTACGGAATGGAACGTTTTAGCGCTGCTCGCCTGCACATTTCTGGCGATCACAGTTGCGGCGTGGATATTAAAACGGATTAGTGATTGGGCCGTTGAGCGTGTCACGAAATTTCTATCTTGCATTTCATGAATCTCGCTGGAAAGAAAATTCTTCTTGGAGTCTCGGGCGGAATTGCCGCTTACAAGTCTTGTGAACTCTTGCGCCTCTTGCAAAAGAAAGGTGCCGAAGTTCGCGTGTGCATGACCGAAGCCGCAACGCAGTTTGTGGCGCCTCTCACGTTTGCAAGCCTCTCCAAATGCCCCGTTTACCTCAAGAACGGCACGATGGAAGCTCGCCCTTTCCAGCACATCGATTTCCCTCGTTGGGCGGACCTTTACCTTGTCGTGCCTGCGACCGCAAACGTTATCGGAAAATTCGCCTGTGGAATCGCCGACGATCCAGTAAGCCTTTGCTTTATGAGTTGCTCCTGCCCGCGCGTGATTGCCCCCGCGATGAACGTCGCGATGTACAACAGCCCCGCCGTCAAACGCAATCTCGAAGTCTTGCGTGAATTCGAAAACACGACCGTCTTGGAATCTCCCGCTGGTGAACTCGCCTGTGGTGAAGTCGGACAAGGCCGCCTGATGGCCCCCGCGGAAATTGTGGCTTATTTGGAAGGGGCAAGTCTGCCCCTCGCTTCTGCTGCTTGCGCATCATCCGCTACCCCTTCTAGCGGGGGGCTCCCCCGCAACGCCCCCATACCGCCGGCGTTCCCTGTAGCACAAGACCTCCCGCCATCGCAAGACTCAACACTCCCGGGCTTCGGCAAAAAAGTCCTTATCACGGCAGGCCGCACCGAAGAATCGATTGACCCTGTGCGTTACATCTCAAATCGCAGTAGCGGAAAAACTGCCGTTGCTATTGCTGCGACATTCCTTGCGAATGGTTTTGACGTGAGCGTTGTTGCTGGTCCGATGGAAGCTGAATTCCCCGGTGGCGTTCACATCACGAAAATTCGTAGCGCCTGTGACATGCATAAGGCCGTTCTCGAGCAGATGAAAAATGCCGATGTACTTGTGCATTGTGCCGCCGTTGCTGATTATCGTCCGAAAGTTGCCGCGACTGAAAAAATCAAGGATAGCCGTAGCCAACTCATTTTGGAGCTGGAACCGAATCCGAACATTTTGCGCGACAGTGTTGCCCAAAAGCGCGCTGACCAAGTTGTTGTTGGCTTTGCGCTCGAAACGGACCACTTCAAGGAACACGCAGCCGAAAAACTCAAGAAGAGCGGCGCCGATGCGCTCCTCCTCAATGCTCCCGTGGCGGCCAATAGCGGTTTTGGTTTTGACGAAGTGCGCTACGTCTTGATTCGCGCGGCAGTTCACAGTGAATGTGCAGCATCTTGCAATAGCATCGAAAAAGCCCCGCAAGTCGAAATTCCCGAGATGAAGATGGGCTCGAAAATCGATCTCGCGCAAGAAATTGTAGATTTTAGCCTTGATAAGTTAAAGAACGCTTAGAGGAACGGTATGCCCGAAGAATTTGATTTTAGCGAACTTCGCAAGTATCTGCAAGGCCAAATGGACATGGGCGAGGAGGACTTGCTCCTTGACGAACCGTGGACATTGACTCGCAAAAAGTCTGCCGTTCCTGCTGGCGCCCGCCCGGCAAATCCGATGCCTCCTATACCACAGATTCAGCCGCGCCCGGCTGCACCTGCGTTCTCGCAGCCTTCGGCTCCGAGAAATCCCGCGCCGTTCTCGACTTTCGCGCAATCTCAAGCCCCTGCGCAGTCTGCGTTTCAGCAGCCCGCGCCATCCGCGTTTGGTGCAAGTCCCGCGTTTCCGCAAGCCGCATCTGTGGCTCCCGCACGCCCTGCCGCTCCTAAGCCGCAGGCCGATGCTGGCTTGACGATTGCTCCGCGCGCCGTCAAAAAAACGACCGCCGCGTACGAACTCGCCGATTCCATCGGCGCCTTCTACGACGCTCTCAAAACCGATGCGCTTTACGCGCGTGCAACGAACGTTGTTCGTTACGAAGGCCCAGAGCACCCGCGCCTTCTCGTTTTGCTCGCCGCGCCCAAGCCGGGTGAACCGACCGGAAACTTTTTCCAGTCTCCCACCGGCGAAATGCTTGTGCGTTTGTTCGGAAGCCTCGGCTACGCTCCTGAATCCCTTGGCGTCACGTATTTTTACAAGGATGCTCCGCGAGCACTATCTCCGATCCTACTCGCGTCGCTCCGTCGAATGCTAACAAAGGAACTTTCCTTTATCGCACCCGAAATCATGATCACCTTCGGTGAACCGCTTTTCTATGACGTGTTCAGCAAGGGTAAAAACTTCAATGATCTCGCGGGTACCGCACTTGATTTCAACGGCACAAAGACTGTTTCGCTTGTCGATGCTTTCGCGATGACGACGGACAAACAACTAAAATGGCTCACGTGGAAGGTGCATATTCCGCGTAGCGGCCTCTTTACCGCTAAATAGAATGCCTTACTGTCACCCCGGCCACCGTGCACTTTGACCACTTAGTGCTTTAGCACTTACGTGGTCATGGTCCGCGAATGGGGACGGGGGCGCCTTTTCACCCCTTTAAAGGACTTCCTCAAAAGTCCTTTGTAAAGTTTTATTGTATATTTATTACGGTATAGTTATGTCAGAAGAAAATAACTCCAAGTCGTTTGATGGTCGCCAAATGCCGGCCGATATCGAGGCAGAACGCTGCCTCCTTGGTGGCATTTTACGTGACCCCGAAGTGATGGGCGTCGCAGTGATGGCCATCAGTGAAGATGACTTTTTCTATTTGGAACGTCATCAGTTGATTTGGAATGCCCTGTGCTCTTTGAATAAGGCGGTAACGCCTATTGATCCGGTGACGCTTTCGGCTGAACTCACGAAGATGGGAAAGCTCGATATTGTCGGTGGCAGGGAATACATTTTTGAATTGATGGAATCCGTTGCATCGTCGGCGAATGTCCCGTGGCAGTTGGAACACCTTCGCAACAAGGCGGTGCTCCGCAAACTCATCCGCACGTCTTCCGATATTATCCGCAAGTCGATGGATCCGTCCTCAACGCCGGATAATGTGTTGCAAGATGCCGAACGCGATATTTTTGCAATTGCCGATAACCAGGTGCGTAACACCCTCAAGTCAATCGACAACTTTGTCGCTCCTCTTTTGGAACGCATCAACAATCGCAGAGAAGGCGGCATTACGGGTGTGCCTACAGGCATTACGGAACTTGACGAACTTACAAACGGTCTCCAGAATTCTGACTTGATTATCCTTGCAGCCCGTCCGGGTGTGGGTAAGACTTCTTTCGCCATGACGGTTGCCGCAAACGCCGCCATTCGCTATGGCAAGAACGTTGCCTTCTTCAGCTTGGAAATGGATGGCATTCAGCTCGCTCAGCGTTTGCTTTGCTCGCAGGCTCAGGTGGACCAGAGTAGGCTCCGTAACGGCAAGCTCAGTTCTGACGAAATCAAGAAGATTATCGCCGCAGTGACGCCGATTAACCAGGCTCCGCTGTTTGTCGATGATAATGCCGACCTCGGCATCATGGAACTCATGAGCAAGGCGCGCCAACTCAAGCACAAGGGTCATCTCGATTTGCTCATCATCGACTACTTGCAGTTGATGAAGACCGGTAAAGAAGAAAACCGTGCCGTTGCTATCGGTGCAATTTCCCGTGGTCTTAAGATTTTGGCGAAGGAACTGAGCATTCCGGTCATTGCACTTGCCCAGCTCAGCCGTAAGGTCGAAGAAAAAGGCCGTGAACGCCCGCAGCTTTCGGACTTACGTGAATCCGGTTCTATCGAACAGGACGCCGACATGGTGTGGTTCGTGGAACGCCCGTTTGTGCAGACTCATAAGGACGAAGACCGCTACAAGGCGACTCTCATTGTGGCTAAGCACCGTAACGGTTCCGTGAAGGATATCGACATGAGCTTCGTGCCGGAATACACGACGTTCTACGATGCAACCGACCAGCAGGCTGGCGGTGATGAAGATTATCAGTATGGTTCAGATGACGATGGCGGTGGACCGCAGGTCGCCGACTTTGGCAGTTTCTAAGAGGTGAAGATGCCGTTGATTCTGAGACCGATATACTGGATAGGGCAAAAGATTGTCGATGCAATCGCCGCTGTGGGTGAATGCATTTGCATTTTGTTTGCTACGCTCAAGCGGTTCCGCTACGTGCATAAGAATCCGGCGCTGATTGTGAAGGAAATGATATCTGTTGGCGTTTCTTCGCTTCCGCTCCTGTTCGTGACGTCCATCTTTACGGGCATGGTGGCAACCATCATGGCAGAGTTCGAATTCCACAACCTCGTGTCCGACAAGTTTGTGGGGACGGCTGCGTGCAAAATGGTGCTCATTGAACTTGGCCCCTTGCTTACGGCGATTGTGCTTTCGGGTAGAGTGGGCAGCGCTGTTGCTGCAGAAATCGGTTCCATGAAAGAGAAAGAAGAACTGTCTGCGTACGAAGTGCTGGGACTTGATCCGTACCGCTACTTGGCGATGCCTAGGTACTTTGCATTTTTGACGATGATCCCGTGCCTTACCGCCATCTCGAATGCTCTTGCTTTGATAGGCGGTTGGATTGTTTGTGTGCTAGCTCTTGATATCACGACCTACACCTATTCTACCGGTATGCAGTACCTGTTTGAAAATTTGGACTTGTGGGCTGGAATTATCAAGTCGATTGTGTTTGGTACAATCATCTTTGTTTTAGCTTATTACCATGGAACGCACTCCAAGCCGGGGGCTCATGGCGTTGGCCTTGCGACGATGAGTGTTGTGGTTTCTAGTTGCCTTATGATTTTGGTTTCTGACTTTATTCTTGATGCGTTCATGTTCTTCTAGAGGTTGAGTATGCCGAATGTGAAAATCGATCCGAATGATATTGCTATTCGACTCAAGGGACTTAAAAAGTCCTTTGGCCCTCAGACTGTTCTCGAAGACGTGAACCTCGATATCCGCCGTGGCGAGACAATGGTGATTATTGGTAAGTCCGGTGGCGGTAAGTCTGTTATCTTAAAGCACATGATTGGACTTTTGCAGCCGGATGGCGGTGAAGTGACTGTCGATGGCGTGACGATCAGTACGCCGCAGTTCTTCGATACGCGAACCATCCGCCGCAAGATGGGTATGTTGTTCCAAATGGGCGCCTTGTTTGACTCGATGGATACTGGCGAGAACATTGCTTTTGCCCTGCGCGAACATCACCCGGAAATGTCCGAAGCGGAAATCCAGAATGTCGTCACGGAAAAACTCCAGATGATTAATCTAGTTCCGTCTTTCCGTACAAAGATGCCGTCAGAACTTTCGGGCGGTATGCGTAAGCGTGTGGCTCTAGCTCGTGCTATTGCGCTTAATCCGGAAATTCTTTTGTACGATGAACCGACAACAGGTCTTGACCCGATTACCAGTGACGTCATCAACGATCTTATTTTGGATATGCAGAGTAAGCTCGGTGTGACATCAGTCGTGGTGACGCACGACATGGTGAGCGCCTTTAAGGTGGCAGACCGCATTGCCATGCTTTACAATGGCCGAATCATCGAAGTGGGGACTGTCGATGAAATCAAGAATACGAGTAATCCGTATGTGCATCAGTTCATTACGGGACAACGTAAAATTTCGGTGGATGGTGAAAATCAGGAATAGAAAATTTTTTTAAGAGAGTGGTTTATGGATAGGAAGAAGAAATTTATACCTTTAATTTTAACGTCTGCAATGTTTGTCATGTGGGCGTGTGGCGAGGGAGACATCGTCAATGTAAATGACGATGACGAACGTGTTAAACAAAAATTGGCAGAAAAGCTTGATTCTACAAAGAGCGATTACGCAAAGAATTCAGAAGAATTCATAGCGTACTTTTTGGAATACTGCAATAGTAAGGAAGGTCGCAAAGATGGTTGCGACATTGACATTATGAAGTTTAGCAGTAGCTCCAAGGCGGGCGATAACAAGAGCAGTTCTTCAAAATCGTCAAGTAGTTCTAAGGCTGGTGATTCAAGCTCTAGCGTTGCATCCAGTAGCAGCTCCAAGGGCGGTTCGAGTTCTAGTGTTTCTAGCAGTAGCTCCAAGCCTACATCCGCTACAAGCTCTAGCACGTCAAGTAGCTCAAGCAAGACTCCGGATATATCTGGCAAGTGCGATGTCATTAAACCGGATGTCGTTTATGTCGGAGACGATATTATTTGGCATTATGTTGCTGATGAAGGCTCCATTGAATCTGCTGATTATGAATGGAAAAATGTCAGCGACGAAATTAAAGCTGGTACAGAAGATGATCTTAAGGGAACCGGACGTCCGGAAATTACGGTGACGTTCTCGAAGAAGGGGACAAAGCTTGGCCCTGAACTGACCTTCTCCGGTAAGACCTTTGATTGTCCGAATGTTGACGTTGCCGAAAAGCCTGTAACTCAGAGCTCGTCTTCTTCGGAACCTGAGTCTTCTTCTTCGGAACCGGAATCTTCGTCGGCTCAGTCATCCTCTAGTTCTGATCCTAAAGGCTATTGCTTTGTAAGCAAACGCAAGATCAATGCTGGTGAAACTGTTGACTTGTTCATTGTGGATGCTGATGGTAATGAACTTGAGGGTAAATACCAGTGGTTTGAACTTGGTGATCAGTCTGAATCCGCTGAAATTGTTGCTGGTGAGAAAAAAGGAACGGGAAGCACAAAGATTACCGTAAAATATCCTGTGCCGGGCACCATGAGCCCAGCTGCTTATTGGGGATCTAAGAATCAGTTGGTGACTTGCGATCGTAATGAATTGGATCCTGATGATGACGACGCTTTGCTGGAAGTTCTTGCTTTGCCTGTAAGTTCGTCTTCGGAAGAGCCTGAAGAGGAAAGTTCTTCTTCGGGAGAGGTTGTTGAACAGTCTAGTTCCTCCGAGGAAAAGGATGTACCTTTCTGTAAACTACATCCGGAAGATGAAAGCTGCGTCATTGATTTGTAGATATAATACAAAGTTTGTATAAATAATTTTACAAAACGCTTCGGAGTCGAATCCGGAGCGCTTTTTTCGTATTTTTCACAATAAAAATCACTTACAGTGTTTGCATATTGTCTCGATATAATTTATTTTTCGCCTAAGAGGTTTTTTATGAATAAAAAGATTTATGCTGGAATGATTGCTTTCGGTATAGCTGCAAGTTTTTGGGCTTGCGGCAGTGGTGAAATTATAAAGGCCGATCCCCAAACTGATGGCGTGATTGGTTTTGTAGATCCTGAAAATCCGACTTTTGGTGTGGATGTTAGTAAAGTGAAGGATAATTGCCCGGAGTGCGGTGTAGCCCCTGCTTCTTCAAGTTCTTCCAAGAAAACGGTTAAGAAATCTTCAAGCTCTACCATGCCTGTAGTTTCCTCCTCTTCGAATGGCGGATTTATAATCAAGTCTTCTTCTTCGTCTGCTCCGATTGTTTATTCATCGTCGTCGGCACCTGTTATTCCGCCGGCTAGTTCCTCTTCTACAGGACCGGCCTCGCCAATTAGCGATGCTGGAACTTGTGGTCCGGAAGAAGCTATTGTTGAAAGGGATGCGATGGTTAAGTGGACCTTTGTACAGAATAGTGCTGTTTTTTCTGCCGGTTTGATGATCAATTCTACGTTCGAATGGACAACGTCTGATGCATCGACTCCTTCGGCTCAAGTCGTGGGGCTCAATGGCCGTTCTCATGAGGTCAAGTATACGACTTCGGGTCAGCACAAGGCTTCTCTTAAGATTACGACAAAAGCTGGTGCTGTTTATAGTGTGAATTGCACTCCGGTCCAGGTGAACGGCGCTCCGATTACGGGCTGTAAGTGCACTGCTGCAGACAAAAATCCGGATGTTAGCGTTGGTGCTAAGTGGACCGTGACGGGTTGCTCTTCTGTAGGTGCTGATATTATCGGTTATGAATGGGTTGGTGCTACTGTTGATCCAGCTTTGGCGACAAGTGCAACTGCCGCTTTGACTACCAAAAAGCAGATTGTTGCTCCGGTTGTGAATGTCTCCAATAACGATAATACTGTGTTGCCGGTACAGTGCGATACGATTGTTTCTGTAGATGCTAGCGATCCGGATTATGTGATTGATGGAACTGCTGATGGTACATTTACGGTTCCTGCTGGTACGTATCAAATGGTTTATGCCTGTGAAACGAGTCCGTATTATCAGCATTCTGTAATTATTGAAGCTCCGACTGGTGCCGTTTCTGCAACTGTTGAAGGTAAAGAATACACCATAGCCCAGAACGGACGTGCTAGCGTATTCAAGTCGACTGAAACGAATGTGCCTATAGCCGTCAAGATTACATCTGGTACTGCTAAGGTTTCTTGCGAATAATTAATTGCTAGACGAATTTAAAAAGACCTCCCGCATGGGAGGTCTTTTTGCTTTCTAACATGTCATTCCCGCTTAGGCGAGAAACCATAATTTTCTAATCCCCGACGTGTCCGTTGTGGAGTCTGTCGAGGAAGTCTCTTGTTTCCTTTGCGACGATGCCGCTTAAGAGGATCAAGGCAATCAAGTTCGGGAATGCCATGAGGCCGTTGAAAATGTCTGCGCTTGTCCAGACTGCGCTCACCGTGAGGTAGGGGCCGATAAAGATGGCCGCAATATAGACCCAACGGTAGATGAGAGTTGCCTTTGCATTCTTGCCGCCCATCAGGTACTGCAAGCATTTTTCGGAGTAGTAGGCCCAGCCGAGAATCGTTGTGAAAGCAAAGAACACAAGTGCAATGGCGAGGAAGAACGGAGCGATGGTGGCGCCGGCCGGAATGATGGCAAGTCCTCTGGAGAATGCTTCCATGGTGATGTTCACGCCTTCGAGCCCGAGCTTCGGGTCCCAAGCGCCGGAGACTACAATAGCAAGACCGGTCATGGTACAAATGATGATTGTATCGAAGAAGGTGCCCGTCATGCAAACGAGACCTTGACGAACAGGTTCCTTTGTCTTTGCTGCAGCGGCTGCAATCGGTGCAGAACCGAGGCCAGCTTCGTTACTGAAAATGCCACGGGCAATACCTTTTTGCATTGCGATAAAGATGGTACCCACGGCACCGCCTGTGATTGCGCTAGGATTGAATGCTGCCTGCACGATGGTCTGGATGGCAAGCGGAATCTGGGAGAAGTTCAGGAGCAAGAGGAGTACGCAGGCGAGAATGTAGATAATCGCCATGATGGGAACGATGTAAGTCGAGACTTTCGCGATGCGCTTGAGCCCACCTATAATGACGGTTGCAGCGAATGCAGTGACAAGAAATCCTGTGATGGCAGTCGTGATGCTCACGGAGTTTCCGCCAATGTTGATAAATTCACCAGCGTTTGGAGTGAGGCGAGCCATGGCACTTGTAATGCCATTGACTTGAGTGATGGTGCCGATGCCGAGGAGTCCCGCCAGAACGCCGAAAACAGCGAACAAGACGGCGAGCCATTTCATGTTCCAGCCGAAGCGTTCCTTGATGCCGGTTTCAATGTAATAGAATGGTCCGCCAAGAACCTTGCCGCCGCTACCGACGGTGCGGTACTTGACAGCAAGCACGCCTTCGGCGTATTTCGTCGCCATGCCGAGGAATGCGGCAACTTCCATCCAGAAGAGAGCGCCCGGACCTCCAGTACCGATAGCGGTTGCAACACCGACGATGTTTCCGGTGCCGATCGTTGCGGCAAGCGCTGTGCAAAGGGCGCCAAAGCTCGAAACTTCGCCTTCGCCCCCTTTTTCGTTGTGCAGCATGTAGCGGAGTGCATTGGGCAGATTGATGACCTGCAAGCAACCGAGACGAATTGTAAGGAGGAAGCCTACGAAGAGAATGATGACAATGAGGGGAACGCCCCAGACGTACCCATCGATAGCATCGAGAATGGAATTGAGTGTTTCCATAAGTAATCCTTGATGTTAAGGGGTTTTGCCTAAAAGGTAGAAATTATGCTAAGCAGTGTGAAGTTGTTAAATGCTTGCAAGCGTAGCGACATCAGCGGTGTAATCGACGCCTTCGATGTCAAAACCGTTTGTAGCGAGAAAATCGTGGCGGTAGCCTTCGAAATCGCCGACTTCGGCCAGGTTTTCTTGCGTGACGGTTGCCATGCGCTTGTCCACTTCTGCTTGAACTTTCGGGGCCAATTCGTAATCGTCAATGCGGATAAGGTGATTGTCTTCCGTCGGGACGCTAGAACCTGTATAAAGTCTTTCGGTCATGAGGCGTTCCATTTGCTCAATGCAACCTTCGTGATTGCCCATTTCTTTCATGACTTTGAACAGCACGGAAATGTACATCGGGATGATGGGAATGACGGCGCTGGAGCGCGTGACGAGTCCTTTGTTCACGGAAACGTAGGCCTCGCCGTGGAGCTCGTTTTGCAATTCTTTGTGGAGCTTGCGCGCGGTTGCTTCGAGGTGCTTTTTGGCGCCTCCGATGGTGCCGTCGCGGTAAATCGCATGGGAAAGCTTCGGCCCGATGTACGAATAAGCGACAGTCTTGATGCCATCGGCAAGTACGCCCGCCTTTTTGAGTTGGTGAACCCAAAGAGCCCAGTCTTCGCCGCCCATCACTTTTATGGTGTTTGATGCTTCTTCTTCGGTGGCGGGCTCTGCGCTGATGGTGCTGATTTTGCCTGTGACACAATCGATGGTTGCGCCGATGAACGCGTTGCCAATGGGCTTTAGAACGCTGCGGTAGACCGTTCCGTTGTCCGGGTCAACGCGGACTGAACTTGCAACGCTGTACACGAGGAGGTCAACTTTACGGCCCATTTTCTTGAGTGTGTCGATAACGTTCTTGCGCATTTCGTGCGAGAAAGCATCGCCGTTGAAAGTCACGGATTCTAGGCCCGCTTCTTTAGCGAATTTGTCGAAAGCCATGTTGTTGTACCAACCCGGCGTGCCTGTTTTTTCGCGAGATTCACCGGCTCCTCCGTCGGAGCCTTCTTTTTCAAACGACACGCCGATGGTTGCCGCCTTGTAGCCGAACGCAGCCGTGATACGGCTTGCAAGACCGTAACCGGTAGAGCATCCAAGAACGAGAACGGTCTTAGGTGCGTTCTCTGGTACGTTGTTAAAAATACCGCGTTCCGCAAATTTCTTTTCGACGTATTTGATTTGATGTTTGACATCGGCAGCACAACCCTTCGGGTGGGCGTTGATACACATATTGCTGCGAATCATTGGCTTGATGATCATGTGAACTCCATAGTTCTTTACTTTTGCGTTTGCAAGTTAGAAATAATTGAAAATTTGGCAGTGACATATCGTGCAGGTGCGTCATTCAAAATGGCAGATACATCCAGTATTCACCACTTTTCATTCCTGCCTGTACTCGGTCTCGCTCAAATTTTCTTTTTTTAGAAATTTTATAAAAATATTTCTGTATTATTTATGTGACGTTTTTGAAAGTTTTGTCGTGGCCATGTTCGGATTACGCTTTGGAAAAAAATAAAGTCGATATTTTTGAATATTCAATTTGCTATTTTTTGTCACAAAAATAAATATGAATTTATAGAGGAAATTATGACTGAAAAAAGTCCAGTTCGTGTTCGCTTCGCTCCGAGCCCAACGGGTTATTTGCATGTAGGTGGCGCTCGCACGGCCATTTACAACTACTTCTTTGCAAAACACATGGGCGGTACGTTCTATTTGCGTATCGAAGACACCGACCGTAAGCGTTATAATGAAACGGCTCTCCATGACTTGATGCGTGACCTCAAGTGGCTTGGCTTGCAGTGGGATGAAGGTCCGGGTTGCGAAGGCAACTGCGGCCCGTATTTCCAGAGCGAACGCTTGGACATCTACCATCGCGAAATCAAGAAGCTCTTGGACGCTGGCTATGCCTACTATTGCTTCTGCTCCGAAGAACGCCTGCAGGAAGTCCGCGCCGAACAGGAAAAGTCTCATGTGCCGGTGACCGGTTATGATCGCCACTGCCGTAATATTTCTCGCGAAGAAGCCGAAGCCCGCATTGCTGCTGGCGAAAAGGCTGTGATTCGCTTTAAGGTGCCGGAAACTGGCGTCACCGAATTCGATGACATGATTCGCGGTCACATCAGCTACCAGAACGAACTTCTGGATGACCTCGTGCTTATCAAGCGCGACGGTTACCCGACCTACCACTTTGCTAGTGTCGTGGATGACCACCTCATGGGTACCACGCATGTGCTCCGCGGCGACGAATGGATCAGCTCTACGCCGAAGCACGAACTCCTTTACAAGGCTTTCGGCTGGCAGCCACCCGTATGGTGCCACTTGCCGGTGATTTTGGACAAGAATGGAGGCAAGCTTTCGAAGCGCAAGGGTGCAGCCTCTGTGGGCGACTTCCGCGACCTCGGCTACTTGCCAGAAACTCTCGTGAACTACCTTGCTCTCCTCGGATGGAATCCGGGCGATGACCGAGAAGTCATGACCATCAAGGAAATGATCGACAGCTTTACGCTCGAACGCATCAACCCGAAGTCCGCAAGCTTCGACGAAAAGAAGTTGCAGTGGATGAACGGTCAGCACATTCATCTTTGCGACGACGGCATGCTCAAGGGCATCATGAAGGAAGGCCTTGCTGCAAAGGGTATCGACCTTTCGAAGGAACCTGAAGCTCGCCTCGACGAAATCGTGAAGCAGCTCAAGCCGCGTGCTCACTTTGTGCAGGATCTTGCCGAGATGGCAGTGTACTTCTTTGTCGCCCCGACCACGTACGATGAAAAGGGTGCCAAGAAGCACTTCGGCGAAGGCTCCAAGGAACTTGCGACACTCGTACGCGATATGCTTGCGTCCATCGAAGACTTCAAGACTCCGGTCATTGAAAAGGGCTTCTACGAACTTGCTGAACGCTGCGGCCATAAGGTCGGTGAACTCGTCGGTGCTCCTCGCCTCGCAGTCTCCGGTGTGACTGCTGGTCCTGGCCTTTGGGAAATGTTCGAACTCATCGGCAAGGACGAGGTCCTCCGCCGCATGGACGTTGCACTCCCGTTGATGAAGTAGGTCGTAAAACCTAAATAATGCGCCAATATTTCCCTTATCGTTTATACTCGCAGCAACTGTTCTGCCGGCAATGCCAGCAGGCAGTTCGTCATGACGTTTGCGCCATGGAAGAGTATTCAACGTATGGGGGAATGGAACGCGGAATCCCGTTGCTTTGTGTTTGCACACATTGCGGAACTATTCATGTAGCTTTTTCGCAGGAGTTCGCGTTCTGTCACAAGGAAGACTTGCATTCTGACTATGCGAAAGTCTACGGTCACAATCGAATTTTCCCGGGAGACTGGCTTTACTTTGACGGGGCGACTAGACCTTGCATTGTGAAGAGTTTTTTCCAGTCTAGCGACAAGGAAATTGTCGTCTATAAACGGAATGGCTTGCCTGATGAAAAGTACGAAGGGCCGAAGATTACGATAAATCATGAAGTAGCGCCTGAAGGCTATCGGCTTTTGCCTGCTCAGTGTGTGTCTACCTTGCTAGGCGATCATGTTTATCATGTCATCCGCAAGCAGTTTGGTGTTGCCATTGGTGTAGTCAAGGATGAAACCAAGGACAAGCTTGTCGTGAAGATGGATGATGGTTTGATTGTCTTTATGACATATCCGCGTTATGCGGAAAATCCGCCGAATACTGAGGTTGTCTCTGTAGTACGTAAACGACTAGATCACTTGTCGGATGGACTCAGCGAAGAAATTTCGGTTGAAGCGGGGCAGGGCATTGTCTATTTGCGAGGTTTTGTAGATAGCCTTGCGACGAAACGTGCAATTCAAACTAGTGTAAACGAAATAGCGGGTTTGCGCGGTTGCGTCAATATGGTGCGTGTTCGCAAAAATTCCAAGGTTTCCGATTCTGATTTAGAACAATGTATTTGGAATGTGATGGACGAGACGACTCATCCTATTTTCAAGTACGGCGTTAAAGTCAAGTCGGGTGCTGCTAAGGTGACTTTCTATTATGAAGATGAAGTTTATCCTAATGAACTGAAATCTCGACTTGAAAGTATCCCTGGAATTGTTTCTTTGAATATGCACGGAACTGCGATTTTAAAGGAAAATATTGGGAACCGGGATCTGTGTCGCCGGATTATGAATAAGCTTGCATCATACAGATTCTTGAAAAATTCGTTTGTCCATGTAACTTATGTGGGCAAGCGATTCTTGGTGGAAGGGAGAGTGACCAATATTATTCAGAGAGAATTTGCGCTATTGGCTGTAGCAGGATTTGCTCGGTCTGTAGCGGTTGGGAACCGCCTTAGAATTTCTAAGGCTTTGTAAAATGAGGAGGAATAATGGCTACTGGATATGAGAAAATAAATAACATTAAGTGCAAACTTCGCGTGCCGATGACGGTCTCGATGCTTGCCGATGCTATGGGCTGTGGCCCAAGAACTATTTTCCGTCACTTGAATGCTTTGGAACAGGAAAACTGCGGACTCCATAAGTTCAAGAAAGACGGTGAAACTTTCTATGTTATTCAAACTGAACAGAAGGTCGATTTCAACCAGAAAATCGTCAAGCAGTTGGAAAAACTGAAAAAGACGATGAATGATACGACTCCGTTGGATTTGAAAAATAGAAAGCTCATAGATAGTGTTATCTCATCGATGCAGACCACAGATCCAGATGGCTTCAAGGCCGAAGCCATTACGCTTGACCCGAATTACATTATGGATTATGGTCCGTTCTGCGACCACAAGGCCCAAGATTCTACAGTTTCGAGACTTTTGTCTGCGATTCGCGAGGGCTTTAAAATTCGCATTACGTACAAGAGTACAAATGAAGGTGGCGAAAAGAAGACGATTGAAGTTTGCCCGGTTAAATTGGTGATGCGAATTGATACGCTTTACTTGATTGCTGCTGACGATGACTATCCCGAAACGCATGTTTTTAAGAATTACCTTGTTGAAAATATCTTGAACATCGCTCAGACGAATAAGTGCTCTGCTCGCTTGAATGAACCGTTCTGCGTTTATGAACATTACAAGTACGCATTCGGAAAGTATGTTTCTACAGAAGACCCGCAGTCGGTTTCGCTTTTGATTAAGTCGGACTGGCTCAAAACCCAGTTCTTGAAATCCCGTTTTTCTCCGGTTGCAGAAATCAACAACGACAAGGATGGAAACATGGTCGTGAATTTGAAGCTCCGCTTGACTCCCGACTTTAAAACATGGCTGTTCGGCGTATTGCCGGATGTGAAAATTCTGAAGCCGGAATCATTGAAAACGGAAATGCTGGACCGCTTGAAAAATACATTGAAAGAGATGAAGGCTTAAAGATGGACTGTCGTCTTTCTGATTATAACTTTGAATTCCCGAAAGAATTGATTGCTTCCCGCACGGCGGGTAAAGGCAAAACGCACATTCTGTACTGCCCGAAAAATGGCGGCGAACGCCGCATCATGAAGGCGCCTGAAATCGTTGACTTGTTCCGCCCGGGCGATTGCCTTGTGGTGAATAATACAAAGGTGATTCCGGCACGTCTCTATGGCGAAACGCTGTTTGGCGGCCAGGTCGAAGTTCTTTTGGTGCAGGCGCTGAACCCGTCTGAGGCAGGCGAGGCCCGCTTTGAAGCTAAGGTACATCCGGGCAAAGCTTTCCAAGTTGGGCGTGAACTCAAGCTTGCAGGTGTGCGCACGTTTGTGGAAGAAGTTCATGAAGAAGACGGAAACCGCGTTCTTCGTTTCGAAAAGACTCCAGCCGAAATGGAAGAGGTCATGAACAAGGAAGGACACGTTCCGCTGCCGCCTTACATTGACCGCCCCGATGACGAAGACGATAAAAAAGCGTACCAGACGATTTTTGCGAAGTACGCTGGCGCCGTGGCCGCTCCGACCGCAAGCCTCCACTTTAGCGAACAAATGCTCGAAGACTTGAAGGCGAAGGGTGTCTATGTTGCTGAAGTCACGCTCCATGTAGGGCCGGGAACGTTCCAGAACATTTCCGTCGAAGATTTCTCACAGCATAAAATGCACGGCGAACATTACGAACTCACCAAGGAAAATGCCGATATCATCAACAAGGCCAAACGTGAAGGTGGTCGTATCGTGACTGTGGGTACAACGAGTACGCGCGTGGTCGAAACAATTGCCGATGCCAACGGATTCTTGAAACCGCAAAAGGGCGTAACCTATGCGTTTTTCTATCCGGGATACAAGTATAAGTTGGTAGATGGACTTTTGACCAATTTCCATTGGCCAAAGAGCTCGCTTATTTTGCTTGTGTCAGCATTCTATGGTCGCGAAAATACGCTCGCTGCATACAAAATGGCCGTAGAGAACAAACTCAAACTGTTCAGCTACGGCGACGGAATGCTTATTTTGTAGTAGAAATAGAATCCATTTCAAGTGCTTGAGGAATCTTTTCATCCTTGCACAAAATCTCTTCTCGAATCTTAAATGTGAAGTCCTCCAGATTGTTTTCGAACATCTTCTGGAAGGGCTTCTTTTTTTGTACTCGTTCCAGGGCGCAAGAGCAGTAATTGATACGCTGGATGAGCTTCATTTCGTCGGTCGGAATGTCGTGAGAGAATACGCATTCGTGCATGATGGCATATTCCATGGAACGGTCGTAGCGGAACTTGCATTTGTTGGGCAAATCCGGCTGTGCCGCAATTTTTTCAATGATTTTTTCAGTTGGAATTTTGCTGCTGAAAATGTTGTTTGCCTGGTAGCCCGCAATGAAAAATAGCAGACATACAATGATGCGGATTGCGTTTCTTTTGCGGTATGCCATGCGTGTAAAACTACGCTCGATGGCGGCAAAAGTCATAGTTGCGTGTTTCTTGACTTCGTTCAAGTCATCATTTTCGTTCAGGTTGTTATTGTTGTCTGCCATACTTATGCTTCCTCAAGAGCCCATACTTCGGGGAAAGTTCGGTAATCGTTTGCGTAGTCGAGGCCGTATCCGACTACAAATTTATCTTCAATATCAAAACCAACAAAATCAGCGTGGAAATCTACAACTCGTCTAGATTCCTTATTTAACAATACACAAGTCGTGATAGATGCGGGCTTGTAGTCCGCAAGGGCTTCCACGAGGGATTTCATCGTGTTGCCGGTGTCAAGAATGTCGTCGATCAACAGAACGCGTTTACCCTTGATATCGAGGCTTTCTAAGCCCGAAATATGGACCTTCGCGTTTGGCTTGTCGGATTCGCCGTAACTGGACGCCTTGATAAATGCAATGCGCAATTTTGGGGTGGCAATACGGCGAGATAAATCGGCGGTAAAAATGTAGCTGCCAGTGAGTGCAGACAAAATAACATCGAAATTACACGCCTTTAATTCTTGGGCGAGCGATTCCAAGCGCCTGTCAATTTGCTGCGCGTTTAGGAGTGGTTCACTTGACAGCTTGTACACTAGACAACCTCAAAATTGAGCCATTGGAACATGGGCTTGAGCGCAGCAAACTTTCCTTCTGGTTCTGCCTTGTATTGCTTGTAGAATCCAAAGACGTAGTTTTCAAGGGAAGTCTTGTTGATATAAAGCTTAAGCCAATCAGCGACCGTGATGAGATCGGTAATGTAAAGGAGCGTTTCTTCATTGAACTTCTTTGAAACTTCGTCGATAAGTTGCGTGAGCTTGTGGAAGAACATGCGGCCAAGTCCACCGAAACTGAAATGCGTGTTGAGAGCAATTGCTTCGGTGATGAGGTCGTGGATCTCTTCTATAGTCGCTTTGTTATGTTCGTTCAAAAGTTCCAATGCTGCATAATGGATGCGCGCATTGAGTTCCACGGTGAGAATTTTTCTCAAGGTGTCTGGCAATGTGTGGTCCGGATCAGCAAGGCTGTCGATAGAAATGCTGTGGTTCAGAGCAAAACCAGAGAACGATTTTGTAATGTTCGCCAGATGCTTTTGTGTCGAAAGCTGGTTGATACGCTTGAGGGAATCGCTCGCAAGATTGCTCATGCGGACAACGTAAGCTGTCGGGTAGAGCTCGTGGAACTGTTCCGTAGTCATGTTCGGATCGGCAACAAAAGAAAGTCCGCAGTCTTTTTCTTCGCCCATCATGACGATGATGTTTACGCGGCTTAGCTGATCTGTAACGACCAAGTTGGTAGTCACGCAAGATTCGCCAAGATCTTTGTCCTCGTAGGAAGTGCGCACCAATGTCTGGCGGCGACGAGATGCAATCTTTGTTGCCGTGATGCGAGAATCCTTGTTGAGGTAATCATCTTCAAGTTCTAAGTGATAAATGGCGGCGCGTTCTGCCATCTGCTTGATGACTGAGGGCACGTTCTCTTCGGCGTACTTTGTGAATACTTCGGCGCCGTTCCACTTGTGCTCATTACTTGTGGCGCGGGCGAGTATGTAAAGAATTTCGCTCTTGAGGTTGTCGCCCATCGGGAGAAACGGCTTTAAAAGCTGCATGGCGCGGAGTGCATAACGCATGTTCTGCACCGGCTCAAGTCCTTCGATGTCGTTAAAGAACCAGCCACAACTTGTATAGCTGAACAAGCAGAACTTCTGGATTTCGAGAAGTCGAATTGCCTTGGCGCGGTCTTCTTGCTTATCGGGTTCCTTGAGCGTTTCGCTGAGGAATTTCTCCTTGCGTGATTCGTCTTCGGGAGCGACAATCACTTGGATGTAATTGTTACGGGCTTCCCACGGATCTATCTTTGAAATCTTTTCGAATTCGCGAACAAAAATGTTGTCGGCCGTTTCCTTGAGATGGTTGAACGCATCGCGGAGCGGACCTCTCCATTTTTGATTCCAGTCGGCGCCACCGCCGGTGGAGCAGCCGCAATCCCTGTACCAACGGCCTACGCCGTGAGCGCAGCTCCAGGCGCAGCCTTCGCCGTAGAAGTTCTTGAGCTCGACTTCGTGTTTGGGCGGAAACTTTTCGAGGTACCAGCCATAGTTGACGGGAACCATTTTGTTTTGCGGGGCAAACTTGTTGTAAAGCCATGCAGCGCACATGTCGCCAAACGGTTCGTGGTGCCCGTAAGATTCGCCGTCAGTGCCGATGCTTACAAGTTGAGGTTCGCTACGATTGGTGTCCCAGGCGCTCTGGATGCGGTGTCCGAATGTCCCTGCATCGCGGAGTAAATGCTCAAATCCGACCGCGCTCGAAAGCCACGGATTGTAGAAGAATACGTCGAGGTAACCATCGCAAACAAGGTTGCCTTCCTTGTCGCGCGGGTAAATGCGGTAAGGACGTGTGGTGTCAATGTCTGTGTTGCTGCAATCGGTCCACTTCTTGTCACTGAATTTGCGGAACTGAGCCGCCTGCGTAGGCGAGAGAATCGTAAACTTGATGCCAGCCTTGATGAGCTCTACAACTGTCTCGAAGTTGATGGCTGTTTCTGCAAGCCACATTGCTTCTGGCATGCGGCCAAAGTGGAACTTGAAATCTTCAATGCCCCATTGAATTTGTGTGCGCTTGTCTTGTGCGCTTGCAAGAGGCATGATGATGTGGTTGTAAACCTGAGCAATCGCGTTTCCGTGACCGTTTAAACGTTCTTGGCTGTGCTTGTCGGCTTCTTGAATACGCTTGTAAGTGTCGGGGGTATTGTTACGGATCCAGCCCATCAAGGTCGGACCGATGTTGAAACTCATGTAATCGTAATTGTTTACGATATCGACAATCTTGCCGTTGGAATTTAAAATACGACTAGCGGAGTTCGGACTATAGCACTCGCTTGCGATGCGTTCGTTCCAGTCATGGAACGGGCGTGCGCTGGGCTGGTTTTCAATGATGCCAGTCCAGGGATTTTCGCGAGGTGGTTGATAAAAATGTCCGTGAATCGTAAAATAAAGAGGATGCTTTTCGGTCATGCAAGAAAAAATAGAAAAATGCTTAAATGTTAAATCTTTTTTTTATAATACTAATGCTTAAAACGTGCTATTACTTTATTTGTACTTTACTTTTGCGAGAAAATCCATTGCCCCGTATCTGAATGATGTATTGGCCTGCGGGGATGCTGTTCAAGTTGATGTTTGCACTTGTTCCGCTGACGTTTTTGCTCATGATTTGATTGCCTTGCATGTCGAAAAGTGCTACATGGGTGTTGCCCGTTTTTGAAAGCACCAGTTGTAGATTCTTTCCGCTTACGAAAATCTTTGCGTTCTGTTGCGGGAAACTTGAATTTTTAATCTTTACTGGAATGTCGACGATTTGGTATTTATCCCAGCCGGGCATGTCTTCGAGCGTGATGGTGTAATCGTTGTTCATTACGATATTCCAGCTTTCGGCGTTGTTGTCATTTGCCCAGCCTTCCATTGCATAATCGCCGTACCATGGCATGAACCAACTCCAGTTGGCGCCATCGGCTTTCATTTCGTCGGGGTAGGGCACGGAACCGTTTTCACTGAGCGTCACGATTTTCTTGCCGCCGAATATTTCTTTAACGGTTTCGAAACTCCCGACAAGGCTAGAGTGATTGGATTCGCGCGGGTAGTAATAGTAATCTCGACCAACAACGTCAACGAATTCATCACCAGGATACCAATCTAAAGCATCAGTCGCTTCATCGGTGGTCCATACCCAAATCAAGTTGTGGAGTCCTTTCTGGTTCACGAAAAGATCGAACATGAGCTTGTACAAGGCAACGCAGGGCTTTGCTCCATCCGTGCCCCACCAGAACCATTTTCCGCTTGCTTCATGGAGCGGGCGCCAAAGAACGGCGACACCTTCTTTTTGCAAAGTCAAAAGCGAGTCTGCAATCATGTTCATGTCTCGCATAATAGCCTTGTATTCGTCGCTTTCTGTTTTCCACTTACCGGAGGCTTCGTCGTAAGCCAAGCCAATGCTGAATGTCGTGTACGGATCATTGCCACTCGATTTTGTGTAGAACGCTTCGACTTCGTGCATCGGATCTTTCCAATGCCAGTTGATTTGTGGAATGCCGCCTGCTTTCCAAACAGTCTTTGCCATTTCGAGCGAAGCGTGTGTATATCCCTGATACCATTGCTGATCGGAGTTCTTGCCTGAGGCATGCAAAAAGTCAAAACCGACAAGTACAACGTTTTTGCCGCTTGCCTTGTAGATGTAGCTGAGTTCAGTTTGTGTATTGTAATCTTGCGGAGTGTATTGCCCGTTGTTTTCGAAGGGGCGCTCTGTCATCACGCCGCTAATCACGCGCTTGCCAAAGTTGTTTAGCAGGAAGTTGTAGAGTTTTTGTGCGCTTTCGGTCGGCTCCGGTGTGACGGGAGTCGGGGAGAGGCTCCACGGAGATGCTTCGTATTCCGTGAGTTCAATGTAGTCGAGGTTCACCCATCCCCAACTATGAACAATGCCAATCTTGTTTTCGCCGGCGGTGAGCTTGATTTTTCCGGCACCCTTGATGGTCTTGAAATCATCGGAAGTGCCGAACGAAATCTGTCCTGCAGATACACCGTTGACGGTCAAATTCTGGATTTTACTTCCGGACTCTGTGGGTAATTGATAGTTTGCCCAAAGTGTGTAATAACCTGTTGCAGGAACAGTTACCTTGAATTCCAAATCGCCTTCTTTCATGGCGACGTACTTCCCGCCAGATGCTTTGGCATCTTCGGTTACAACGACTTTGTGGTCGTTTTCGAGGACTGCGTTTTCGGCTTCAGCGCGAATAGGTGTGCTTGCTGCAAAAGCGGTAGTTGCAAGTGTTGCGACAGTTGCCGTAACAGCCCAATTTGCCAATTTAAAACATCTCATAAACACTCCATTTCTTTTCCCATAAAAATATATTAATGGGCTTTAAAATCAAAACATTAAAATCGGTTGAAAAAGATTATGCCGGCACTAAGTCCGGCACTTTGTAAAAAAATGGTCTTTTTCGCTTACTTGATCATAACCGGCTGCGTTGTTGTGGCGCCAGCCTTCATGCGTACGATGTACTGGCCCTTCGGCATATCGGCGAGGCTGAATGCGTAGCTGCCAGCACCGAGCTTTCCACTGAAGAGCGTTGCAACACGCTTTCCGTTCATGCCGAACACATCGACACTTACATTGCCTTGAGCCTTTGTGACGAGCATAACCTTGTTGCCCTGAATGGTGAACTTTGAGGTGGCGCTCATTCTGGTCTTGTTCAGTGTAGTCTGTCCATAAACGTAGTTCTCGTCGAACACAATCTTGATTTCAGGAATCATTTCTTCGGTGTTCTCGTAACCGCGCTTGAAGGCGTCGTACTTATCCGTGTTGAAGTCAAAGAGCGTCAAGTCGCCTGCTTTGATATCATCGTAGATGACCGTGCCGGTGTAACCTGCGGCGTAGTTTGCAAGCGTGATGCTGAGCGTCTTGTTGCGGTCGGCAAAGCTAGAAATATCGATGGAGCAAGTGACTTTTTCGCCAGCCGGAACCTTGCAGCTTCCGCTTGTTTCAGTCCATGTCCATGAATCCGTGAGCTTGAAAATCAAGTAGATGTCAGCATCGGATGTGCCATTGTTCTTTGCGGTCCAAGTGAACGTTGTTGCCTTGGATAAATCCCAACCGCCCTTGTTCTGGTATTCCACCTGGCCGTTATCAGCTCCGTAAGTCACGGCCATCATGCCGTTTCCGCCTGTGGAACTGGAAATGTCCACATCCTTGATCTTGATGCTTGCTTCTTCCTTAGCGGCGAGCTTCTTCATAGCATCGAGAGCCGGGTCAATTGTATAGCTGTAGCCGCCAAAGTTGTCTTCGGTCTTGTCGCCGATATACTGCCAAGCGAGAGCGCCTGCGTAACCGCCGTCAAAAGCTTTGCGGTAGCATTCTTCCGTCGTGATTTCGGTCTTTGCTGCGAAATTAGATCTATAGGTATCGCCTGCCCAGCCGCTTGCCGGGAATTCGCCAATAATCATCGGCTTGGAATCGTAACCGTAAGTGGTTGCCATCTGTGCTGCCGTATTCACGAACGGGCTAACAGAATTATCTTGCCAGTACGGATAATAGTGTGTCTGGAAAAAGTCGAGCGTACCATTAGCTTCGCCACCCGCTTCAACGAGAGCGGCATCGTTCCAATACTTTTGATACTTGATATTCACGCTACCGGTCGAAACGAGGAGTTCCGGGTTTGTCGTGTGGATTGCTGCGGCAACTTTGTTCGTGAATTTTTGGATTTTGGCAAGAGCCATTTTCTTTGCTGTCCAGCCGCTGCATTCGCTAGTCATGCCTTCGGGTTCGTTAAAGACTTCCCAAGTCATGAGGGCTTTGTGGTTGCCAATCGCTTTTACGACCGGAATAAGAACGTTGTCTATAAAAGCCTTGGTGCCTGCGTCTTCGAAAAGCAATTCGTTTGCTGTAATGTCTAGCTTTTCGTTTGCGTAAATGCCCCACTGATTCGGTTCCATCAAGTTGTGGCTAAAGAGGCACATCGAAACCATCACACCGTATTCTTCGGCGATGTCCAAAGCCTTCTTCATGTTGGCGATGGTGTTTTCCTTGGGGCCCGTGACCAAGTGCGTAGATTCGTCAATAGTCGGGCTCTGGCTCATGTTGTTGAAAAGCCACCAACGAATAGCGTTACCGCCTGCAGCGCGTGTACCTTCGACCGCTTTGCGCCATGCGTTTTCGTCGAGTGGGGAGGCGCCCACGTCGGAGTTGTAGTCACTCCAGGCGAGGTTTGTGCCCGAGAAGAAAATCTTCTTTCCGTTGTAGTTGAAATCTGTACCGCTTACGGTGAGCCCCGGAGCTGCAAAAGCGGCGGTTCCGATGAGCGAAGCGGCAATTAAAGTCTTGAAGCTATTCATAGCATATCCTTATTTTTCTTTAAAAATAGATAAATAACGATATAATAGGCCTATCCCGACTTTGAGTGATGGCAAAACTGTAGTAAATGTCACCCCCCCAAACATCCTAAATATCGCATGTTAAAAAATAAATTCGTAAAAAAAGATGTCAATAAGCACTGTGAAAAAGTGCAATAAATTGAGAGGATTGTAAGATAATTGCAATGTTGCGCGGGACAAAATGTGACGAAATGTATAGGGTTGGGAATGAGCCTCATTCAATGCTGTTTTTTTTCCAATAATTGCAGAAAAAAATCAGGCCAAATGAGCGCAAAAAGCGTGTTAATATAATGGATGGAGAGCGTTTCTCTATTCGGAAAATTTTGGAGACAAGCAATGGCTACAGAAGACGAAATCATTTTTGAATCGGAAACAGAAAAGAAAGATATCAAAAGCATTCGTAAAAAGTTCGAAGGACAAATGTACCTCGACCCGACTTACGATCCTGCATTCAAGGCGTTGTTCGATAATGAGGATGCTTTAAAAGACTTCCTCGATGGCGTGCTAGGCTTGGAAGGCGAACATGAGATTAAAACACTTCGTTTCAATTTTGACAAAGCCTTGATTTTCCGTGTACCGCATGAAAAAAAAGTTGTGTTTGACATCTTTGCAACTACTGGTGATAGCCGTTTTTTCAACATAGAAATGCAACGACTTGAAAATAATTTCTTCGTTGACAGAACAATTCTCTACAAGGCTTTTCATATCATCAAAGGGCGCAAAAATATGGAACTTTCGAAAGAGTTCAAGGCACTTTCCGAAAAAGAGAAGAAATATCGTCGTTACGAACTTCCCGAATGCATTTCGGTCTGGATTTGTAATTTTGACCTGCCTCACGCGGACGGCGAAGTCCGCGATGAATGGGGCATCTATAGTAGCTACGCCCTGAAAATGATGGCGGTGCAAAAGAAGGTGGCTGTTCCGATTTCGGATAAAAATAAGTATATTTTTTTAAGTGTACCCAACTTTAAAAAGTCTGTCGAAGAGGTTAACAGCTCTGTCGATAAATGGCTATATCTGCTGAATCACGCAAAGGATGGAAAAGAACTTCCGAATTTCGGCAGCGAAATTATACAGGACGCCATTGAACGTATTAAGGTTGAAAACGCATCTGATGAACTTTTAGCGGCACAGGAGGCTAATATGACAACGAAGGAAGACTACGAAAGCTGGGCAATCGGACTTGTCATCAACGCCAGCGAGAAAGCTAAGGCCGACGGTCGTGCAGAAGGTCGCGCAGAAGGTCTAGCAGAAGGTCGTGCAGAAGGTCGCGCAGAAGGTCGCGCAGAAGGTCGCGAACAGGGATATATTGAAATGGCTTTAGTCATGCTCGCCAATAATGAACCTATCGAAAAAATAGTCAAGTACACGCATCTTTCTAGAGAAAAAGTACTGGATTTACGAAATAAACGGGGAGAATAGACTTCCTAAAGCTCTTTTTTTTTGAAAAATTGAGTTGCTATGTAAAAATCCGACTTTGACGAGCCGGATTTTTTTTTGACGAAAAAAAAGGGGCGACTTGCGCCGCCCTAAATGTTTTCACAACGGAATAATCCTTATTGTGAATTGCTTTCAGATTATGTCAATAATATAGTTAAAGATTTTGTATTTGTGACTGTTTTTTTATAAAAAATGAAAATAGTCAAAATTTTTTGTAAATGTCACAATATGACATTTCTAAAACCTATATTTATAAATTTACTCAATTTCTTTATTTTCTTTAAAAATGTCGTTTTTGATGAAATTTTGCGGTTTTTCTGTCTTTTTGACTTGAAAATATGTTACTTTAATAGCAGTAAAATTTTATAAAAAGGTTTGTTCATGAAAAAGATTCTTGGTTTGGATTTGGGCGTTGGCTCTATTGGTTGGAGTGTTATTTCCGTTGACGAAAACGGGGATCCTTCTGAAATACTCGGAATGGGTAGCAGAATTGTCCCTCTTTCTACAGACGATGCCAATGAGTTTTCAACGGGAAATGCCATATCTAAAAATCAAAAGAGAACGCAAAAAAGAACTACTCGCAAAGGCTATGACCGTTATCAATTGCGCCGCGAGAACCTTACTGCAGAACTAAGAAAGCATCAAATGCTTCCGGACGAGCATCTAATTAAGTTGCCTGTTCTTGATTTGTGGACATTGCGAGCGAATGCTGCTACGGAAGGTCAAAAGCTTTCGTTGCCTGAAATTGGTCGTGTACTTTACCATATTAACCAAAAACGTGGATACAAACACGCCAAGGCGGACGAGGCTGGCGACAAAAAACAGACTGAATACGTTGAAAACGTAAACAAGCGTTTCGCAATGATTAAAGACCTAGGTCTTACTATTGGACAATTTTTTGCTCGCAAATTGAAAGAATCGGAAGTAGTATCTGAAAAGGGGAAATTCTACACCTATCGAACGAAGGAACAAGTCTTTCCTCGTGGCGCATATATTGCAGAATTCGATCAAATTATCGAAGTTCAGCGAAAATTTTATCCACAAGTTTTTACCGATGAATTTATAAACAGACTTCGCAATGAAATCATTTTCTATCAAAGGAATCTCAAATCTTGTAAGCATTTAGTTTCTCTTTGTGAATTTGAAAAGCATGAGTACACTAATAAGGATGGAAAAATTGTTTTTGACGGTCCTAAGGTCGCTCCAAGGACATCGCCATTATTCCAAATTTGCCGCATTTGGGAATTCGTTAACAACATTAGGCTTGAAAATGGATACAAAGAAGCTCGTACACTTTCGCAGGACGAACGCCTTAAAGTCGTAGATTTCTTGGACAATCATGAAAAAATGACAGCCAAGGATTTTACCAAACTTCTTGGGTTGAACAAAAATGACGAGTGGGATCTTAAGAGATATTTTGGCAAAAACGGAACTCAAGGTAATACAAGCAAAACTCAGTTGGCAACGGCTTTAGCAAATGTTCCAAACGCAAGTGAACTTTTGCAATTTAATCTTACTCTCGAAAATTCAAATTATGTCAATGAAAAAACAGGAGAAGTATTGAAAGTCGTTAGTAGCGATTTTCAAAATGAACCTCTTTACATGTTATGGCATACTGTTTATTCTCTTTCCGATAAAGAAGAACTGAAAAACGCTTTGAATAAAAAGTATGGTATTACTGACGAATCTGTTATAAACAATCTTTTTAAAATAGACTTTGTAAAACCAGGATTTGGAAATAAATCGGCTAAGGCGATTCGTCGCATATTGCCGTTCTTACAAGAAGGATTGGTTTATAGCGATGCTTGTGCTGAAGCCGGTTATAACCATTCGGATTCATTGACGAAATCGGAAAATGAAGCGAGAACTTTACTTGCGAGACTTCCGCAAATCAAGAAAAACGAACTTCGTCAGCCTGTAATAGAAAAAATTCTGAATCAAATGGTCAATGTTGTAAATGCAATTTACGATGAGTATGGACAAATCGATGAAATTCGTGTCGAACTCGCTCGAGAACTCAAGCAGTCTAAAGATGAACGAAATACGACTGCTTCTAATATTGCTAAAAAAGAACGCGAAAACAAAAATATTGAAGCAAAAATTCAAGAGTTTGGCATCCGTTCTAGTCGTAACAGAATTCAAAAGTATAGGTTGTGGGAAGAATCTGAACAGAAATGTTTTTATTGTGGACAACCAGTTCAGGCCAAAGAATTTCTGTCTGGCTTAGATGTCGAAGTTGAACATATTATTCCTAAATCCCTTCTGTTTGATGATAGCTTTGCAAATAAGGTTTGTGCATGTCGTAAGTGCAATGCTGCCAAAGGTAACAAGACAGCATACGATTTTATGAAGGGGCAAAAAGAAGAGGTTTTCGATGCTTATGTAAAACGAGTCAATGATTTCTATAAAGATGGGAAAATTAGCAAAACAAAGAAAGAACGGTTGCTGACAACTCAAAGTGAAATTCCTTCCGATTTTATAGAAAGACAATTACGTCAAACTCAATATATTGCCAAGAAAGCTTTAGAAATGCTTAAGGATGTTTGCTACAATGTTTATGCGACAAGTGGTAGTGTAACTGATTTTATTAGGCATACTTGGGGCTATGATGAAATTCTTCATCAATTGAACTTTGACCGCTATAAAAAGGGCGGCTTGACAGAACTTAGAGAATACGACCACAAGGGCGAAACCCATACTGAAGAAAGAATTCAAGATTGGAGTAAACGGCTTGACCACCGTCACCATGCTATTGATGCTCTTGTAATTGCAATGACTCGTCAATCTATAATTCAAAGGTTGAATCATTTGAACACAGAACGAGATGCGATGTTCCAAGAAGTCGAAAAGCAAAGTAAGGAATGGAAAAATGATTATTCAATGCTTCAGGAATGGCTTCGGGAACGCAAACACTTTTCTACCGAAGATGTTGCTAAAAAGGTATCGGACATTTTAGTGTCCTTTAAGGCGGGCAAGCGTGTTGCTACCATTGGGAAACGTGTGAAATATGAACATGGAAAGAAGAAAGTTTTGCAAACGGGTGTCGTTATTCCGCGTGGACCATTGAGTGAAGAATCTGTTTACGGAAAAATCAAGGTTCTTGATCGAAATAAACCTTTAAAGTATCTTTTTGAAAATCCTCAATCTATTGCAAATGCTGATATAAAGTTTGCTGTAACAAATAGGTTGGCTCAGTATGAACATGATGTCAAGAAAGCTGTACAGTCCTTAAAGAAATCGCCCATTGTTCTGGCTAATGGCAAAAATCTTGAAAATGCTGATTGCTATAAAGAAGAATATGTTATCAAGTATTCTCTAAACGGTTTTAAGGCAAAAGATATTGACTCCGTTGTCGACTCTCATATAAAGGATGTCCTTTATAAGCGATTAGAAGAATATGATGGCAATGAAAAGGAAGCCTTTAAGGATATTGAGGATAATCCAATTTACGCAGATGACGCACACAAAATCAAAATTAGGAATGTCAGGTGCTTTACAGGATTATCTGCGGTTGTTCCTGTGAAAAAAGATGAAAATGGAAATGCAATTAGTTTTGTCAAGCCGGGCAATAACCATCATGTTGCAATCTATAAGGATGAAAATGGTACTTTACAGGAATCTGTTGTTACATTCTGGCATGCAGTCGAACGTAAAAAATATGGGCTTCCCATTATTGTAACCAAGCCTGCAGAAGCATGGAAGTTGGCGATAGAGAAAAATTGTCCGAAAGAATTTTTGGATTGTTTGCCAAAAGAAAATTGGACTTTTGTGGAATCTTTACAAGTCAACGAAATGTTCGTTATAGGGATGAACGATGAAGAATTCGGGAATGCTATTGTTGACAAAGATTACGCATTGCTCAATCAACACCTTTATCGAGTGCAAAAAATAACAACAAAAGAATATTGCTTTAGACTTCATACAGAAACAAAAGTCGATGATAAATATAAAGGTGTAAAGGATGCTATGAAATCCAAAGCTATGGGTAAGTTGAAAATGATTCAAAGTATGGACTCATGGCAAAAAGCAAATCCGCACAAAGTTAAAATTTCTTTGTTGGGAAAATTGATTACTAGGGAGTAGTAATCATAGTACATATACGCTTTAAAAACACACGGATAAATGTGTGGTTTTGGGGTGTGTCATTTAATAGGTATCCTATGATAAAACGGACTCTTTATTTTGGCAATTCTGCCTATCTCAGCCTTCGAAACAACCAGCTAGTTGTCAAAAAGAAGGATGAAGAAGAAAAGACTGTTCCCATCGAGGATGTCGGTTTTATCGTATTGGACAATCCGCAGATTACAATTACCAATGCTCTGCTGGAGGCGTTGATTGAAAATAATTGCGCCATCATCAACTGCGGCAAGACGCATTTGCCAATAGGCATGCTTTTACCACTTTCGGGGAATATTCTGCAAAGCGAAAAACTCCAGGCTCAGGTGGAAGCGTCATTACCCCTTAAAAAACAGCTCTGGCAGCAAACCGTACAGCAGAAGATTTTGAATCAGGCCAAAGTTTTGCAACAGTGTCATGGGATGGACGCTAAGTATCTTACGACTTTAGCCAATGAAGTGCGTAGTGGTGATGTTGATAACAGGGAAGGCGTCGCTGCGGCATATTATTGGAAAGAAATGTTTCCTGATATTGCGGAATTTACGCGAGACCGATATGGGGTTCCGCCAAATAATATGTTGAACTATGGATATGCGATTTTACGTGGGGTTGTTGCGCGTTCTTTAGTCGCTAGCGGATTACTCCCTACATTGGGAATACATCACCATAATCGTTACAATGCATATTGCTTGGCTGATGATATTATGGAACCGTATCGTCCGGTTGTGGATAAATTGGTGTATGCTATTGTGAGGGATAATGAATCCATTCCCAATAATCTTACTATGGAGGTTAAAACCGAACTTTTGAAAATCCCTGTTGCGGATGTTTTGATTGATGGGAGACGGAGCCCGCTGATGAACGCTGTTTCGATGACTACGGCCTCGCTCAGCAAATGCTTTGAAGGTGAATGCCGAAAGGTACTTTATCCAGAGGTGCCTGATGAATCGGTTTAGCGAGTATAGAATTATGTGGGTTCTTGTGTTCTTTGATTTGCCGACGGAGACGAAAATTGAGCGGATGCGGCACACTCAGTTTAGAAAGGATTTGCTCCGTGATGGATTTACGCGTTTTCAGCTTTCCATCTATATTCGACATTGTGCTTCCGTGGAAAATGCGGAAGTACACATTGCTCGTGTAAAAAGTTGTATTCCACCTCAAGGAACGGTCAGCATACTCTGCATAACTGATAAACAGTTTGGCAGAATTCAAGTTATTTATGGGAAAAAGGAAAAACCGGCACCTAAGGCATCTCCGCAATTATCGCTTTTTTAGAATGAGAAAAATGGTTCTAAAAAATAAAAAATCGGCCTTAAAAAGGTCGATTTTTTATTTTCGTAAATCGAAGGCTAAGCCTTTGATTTAAGTGCATTTACAACAAACCTGTTGTTTATGCTCTAGTAAAACTAGAAAATCTGAAAGCAATTCACAACAAGACAGGTCTACGGCACCATTTTCTGTTAGTTGTTTATGCTCTAGTAAAACTAGAAAATCTGAAAGCAATTCACAACTCGCTTGAACTTCGGGCTTTTCGAGTTCTGGTTGTTTATGCTCTAGTAAAACTAGAAAATCTGAAAGCAATTCACAACGCGGAGCCTGTAAAGGTTGCTCTGTTCTGTGTTGTTTATGCTCTAGTAAAACTAGAAAATCTGAAAGCAATTCACAACGCGTCGCGCGCTATGTCGATGACAATCCACAGTTGTTTATGCTCTAGTAAAACTAGAAAATCTGAAAGCAATTCACAACGCGTCGCGCGCTATGTCGATGACAATCCACAGTTGTTTATGCTCTAGTAAAACTAGAAAATCTGAAAGCAATTCACAACCATGATTGGTTTACATAATCCGCATTATCTGTTGTTTATGCTCTAGTAAAACTAGAAAATCTGAAAGCAATTCACAACGTGCAGTCTTCCTGTCTAGGTTCGCTGAAAGTTGTTTATGCTCTAGTAAAACTAGAAAATCTGAAAGCAATTCACAACACCGATTTGCAGTTTGCTAATTGCTGGTTGGTTGTTTATGCTCTAGTAAAACTAGAAAATCTGAAAGCAATTCACAACTATCCGATTTAATGGTGTCGAGAATACTTGGTTGTTTATGCTCTAGTAAAACTAGAAAATCTGAAAGCAATTCACAACAGCCTACAGCACACAGAAAACGAAAGCGGAGTTGTTTATGCTCTAGTAAAACTAGAAAATCTGAAAGCAATTCACAACGTGTAAATTTCTCATTTGTACTCCTCTTTTGTTGTTTATGCTCTAGTAAAACTAGAAAATCTGAAAGCAATTCACAACTTGGTTTCCTTCGGGTAGTTCGTCAAGTTTGTTGTTTATGCTCTAGTAAAACTAGAAAATCTGAAAGCAATTCACAACGTCGGTTGTCATTATTTTGTCTCCTTTATCGTTGTTTATGCTCTAGTAAAACTAGAAAATCTGAAAGCAATTCACAACTGGAGGCGTTCGAGGCTTTCGAGGCTTTGGGTTGTTTATGCTCTAGTAAAACTAGAAAATCTGAAAGCAATTCACAACCAGCCATAGCGGATTCACACTCGTACACCCGTTGTTTATGCTCTAGTAAAACTAGAAAATCTGAAAGCAATTCACAACGCTCAAGTATCACAATGCCCATCCGGAAAAGTTGTTTATGCTCTAGTAAAACTAGAAAATCTGAAAGCAATTCACAACCAATCAATGGCGATTCCGCTCTTGGCGCAAGTTGTTTATGCTCTAGTAAAACTAGAAAATCTGAAAGCAATTCACAACGCTGTTCTTACGCTTCGACGACATAAGAACGTTGTTTATGCTCTAGTAAAACTAGAAAATCTGAAAGCAATTCACAACAGGAATGGCGGTCGCCGTTCGGCGGCAATAGTTGTTTATGCTCTAGTAAAACTAGAAAATCTGAAAGCAATTCACAACAATGATTATTTTAACCATGCCTAAGCCCTGGTTGTTTATGCTCTAGTAAAACTAGAAAATCTGAAAGCAATTCACAACGCGATGGTCATGAACATGAAGATGAAGGGAGTTGTTTATGCTCTAGTAAAACTAGAAAATCTGAAAGCAATTCACAACTGAAGCCCACGGTGCAAGAGCTTCGGCTCTGTTGTTTATGCTCTAGTAAAACTAGAAAATCTGAAAGCAATTCACAACTGGGCTATTATGCGGTCGGTGACTGCGTGCGTTGTTTATGCTCTAGTAAAACTAGAAAATCTGAAAGCAATTCACAACACTTCTCGGCTGCAAATATTCCTTCGGCTCGTTGTTTATGCTCTAGTAAAACTAGAAAATCTGAAAGCAATTCACAACCAAATAGGTAGCAATAATGCCAAGGCTGCTGTTGTTTATGCTCTAGTAAAACTAGAAAATCTGAAAGCAATTCACAACTGAGTTACCGTTAGGCTAAGGTGATGTCCTGTTGTTTATGCTCTAGTAAAACTAGAAAATCTGAAAGCAATTCACAACTGATGCTATCCGCGATACTCTGCATACGGCGTTGTTTATGCTCTAGTAAAACTAGAAAATCTGAAAGCAATTCACAACTCAGATGCTTGACGATACTCTTGATTGTATGTTGTTTATGCTCTAGTAAAACTAGAAAATCTGAAAGCAATTCACAACCCGTTTAAATTTCGGACTCTGCGAATTTTTGTTGTTTATGCTCTAGTAAAACTAGAAAATCTGAAAGCAATTCACAACTTTGTTGATAACGTAACGCACGCGGCACGCGTTGTATATGCTCTAGTATAAGTAGAAAAATTACGTAGATTTCGCAATACTTCAATTTCTGAACCATTACGAAAAGTGGTAAAAAATCAGAGATTTCGTAATACTTCAAATTTTGAACTGTTACGAAAAGTGTCTAAAAAAGTGAGATTTCGTAAAGGTTCACGCTAGGGGCTTTATAATGGTTTGCGTTCGCGGCAGCCTGAGATGAATTCTCTCTATACGGAAATTCCCGACTCAACTGAGCCGGGAATTGTGTTCAGCTTTTTGTGTTAAAGTCTACTTGATGAGAATCGGCTTTGTGGCTGCGATTCCCGTGCCCTTGGCGCGGATGATGTACTGACCCTTGGCCATGTTCTGGAGGCTGAACGAGTGTTCGCCTGCGCTGAGGGTGCCGCGGTAGAGCGTTGCGACGCGTTTGCCGTTCATGTTAAAGACATCGATGCTTGCGAAGCCAGCCTTGCTTGCGGTGAAGACGATGTTGGAACCGTTCATGCGGATGCCGGAACTCTTTGCGATTGCGCTCGGTTTGAGTGCGGTCGGCGTGCCGTCTTTATTGTAGAGTTCGATGCTTGCGATATGGCCCTTGCTCTGGTCGGCAGCGGTAAAGAGTTCTGTCTTCTTGTTGAATCCGTTGATAATGATGCCGTTGTCCGTGACCATGTTGTCAAAGAGTACTGTGCCTTCAAAGCCGTTTGCTCCTGCCAAAATGAATGTGACGGAGAATAGGTTGTCCAAATCCATCGGGTGTTCGGTACCTGCGTCATCAGTGTAGGTTTCAATGCTGAATTCGCAGGTGGACTTTGCGCCATCATTGAGCCAACAGCCGTCAGACGGAGATTGTTCCCATGTCCAAGCTTTGTCTTTGGAGCCGTCGCGAACGAATGCTAAGCCAATCCAAATACCGCTATTTTCGCCGCCAGAGCCCTTGTTTTCGATGGTCACGGCGATGCTCTTTGCGCCTGTCAGCTTGGGAACCTTGGTGTACTGGATGTTGGCGCCGCTATCGTTAATGGCCTTGTAAGTGACGCCCATGACGAGGTCCACGTTTTCTGGGTTTGCCTTTGCTGTGTCTGCGCCGAACTTAGCGTTTTGGGTAGAAGTCGGGCAAGCGTTTGTGGCTGCTGCGGCTTCGTTGTAGTTGTCCCAGCCGGGCATTTCGTCGAGTGTGATGATGCGTTCGTCGGCGAGGTTCTTTGTCCAAACGTCTGCTGCGGTTTGGCTTACGTAACCTGCGGACCAGGAGTCGTACCACGGCATCCACCAGCTCCAAGTAGCGCCGTCCTCGTACATTTTGTCGACGTCTGGAATCGGGCCGTTTTCGCTGAGCGAGATGAGCTTGTTAGTGCCAGCTTTGTTCGTGAGGTCGATGAATGCTGCGCTGTTGCTTTGGTGGTCGTTTGCGTTGTTGTAAATGTCTACACTCAAAACGTCGTAGTAGGTCTCGCCAGGAGTCCAGGACATCGTGGCTGCGTCTTTCGGGTTGAAGTCCCAAATGAGGTTGTTGACGCCGTTTACAAATACCATGCGTTCATAGAGCAACTGATAGAGCGCTGCAAATTGTTTACCGGTGTGTGTGCTCCACCAGAACCAGTTTCCACCGGATTCGTGCAACGGGCGGAAAATGGCGGCCACGCCTTCTTTCTGCAAGTCGAGGAAAATCTTGGAAACGAGATCGATGTCACTAACGAGTGTTTTGTAAGCGGTAGAAACGGTGTCCCAGTTAGTTGTGCCGGTCACAAAAGCTTCGGTAAAATCGAATTCGGTGTAAGTGTCATGTGCGCCCTTCACATAGAATTCCACTTCGTCACCCGGGCGCCAGTGCCATGTGAATGCCGGAATGCCGCCTTTTTCCCAGGTGGATTTTGCAATGTCGATGGCTTTTTCGGTGTATTCCTGGAACCAGGATTCGTTCTTGTTAGCTCCAGTGGCGTTCATAAGGTCGCTTCCGACGAGTGCGGGGTATTTGCCCGATTTCTGGAACACGGCTTGAACGTCTTCGTGCTTGGTCATGTCGCCCTTAGTGTAGGCGTCCATGTTACCGGTCATCACGCCGGAGATGGTCTTTTTGCCAAAGTTGTTGACGAGGAAGTTGTAAAGTTTGACGGCAGACGGGGTGGCATTCTTGGTCACCGGGGCGTTGCAGAGGTTGAATGCCTTGGCTTCGTAGTCCTTGATTTCGATGTAGTCCACATCGATCCAGCCCCAGCTATTGGTGATAGCGATGGTGTTCTCACCGGCGGCGAGGTTCATGACGGTTTCGACATCGACGAATTTGCCTTTTTCGGTCACGTCGAACGTAACTGCAGAGGAAGCTCCGCCGACTTCAACGTTGTTGATTTTGGAGCCGCCGTAATTGTTCATGTAATGGATGACAATGGTATATTTGCCGGCCTTATCAGCGGAAACCTTTGAAAATGTGATGTTTCCGCCGTTCATCTTGATGTATTTACCGCCGGATGCTGCGGTACTTGTGCCGAGTGCTGCGTCGCCAGAAAGTGTGGCGTCTTCGGCTTCGTATTGTGCGGCGAATGCGGAGCATGCTGCGGATAGGGTGCATGCTAAGAAAACCTTTTTGAATCCCATGTTCACTCCTTAAAATTTTATGTTCTCAAAATATATTGAAAAAAGCAAAAATGCAATAGCATTTTTGCTTGAAAGGAAAAAATATGTTTACGTGATGCTTTTGACCGGATTTAGCCGATTTTTTCGATGGTCGCGCCGAAACAGAATGTCTTAGTTTCGCCCGATTTGATTACGATCAAGTCTCTGTGATGGTTTAAAGTATCGGGTTCTGCGGTCATTGGCTCGATGGCGATGCTCATACGGTCAGGTGGTGTGTAAATTTGAATGGCGTTATATTGTTCTTGACCTGCCTTTTGCCAAATTTTGAGTGATTTGGTGTCGCTTTTCAGTTCTACAGTGGCTAAAATGTTCTCAAAAATTTTCTCTTTTTTGAGAACAGTAGGGGCGTCGCCCTGACTTAAACAGAAACAATCGTTGATGAATTCGTCGTTGATGAGGCGTCCACCAACAAATCGGGTGTCCTGCTTGAATTCTCCCGTCGGGATGTCGGCCTTGTCGAGGAGGGCTAGGTTCGTTTCTGGAAGTGCCATCGTGAGATTGTTGATCTTTTCGCCGAGCGTGTAGTAGGGGTGCCAACCTTCGGAATAGGGGAGGTTGCTTGCGCCGATATTTGTGACGGTCGATTCAACGGTATAGCTTTCGCCGGTAAACGTGATTTTGTTAACGGCGCGGAAAGGGAAAGGAAATCCGGTAAATGCGCCCGGCCAGTCGATGGTAAACGTTGCGGTGCATTTTTCGTTGTCGCTTTCGAAGCTTACGAATTTCCATTCCTTGTTTTGCAAGAATCCGTGGAGGGCATGTGGAGCCCAGCTCACGTTGTTCACGAGTTGGTAATCGTTGCCGTTCCAATTGAACCTGGCGTAGGCCACGCGTCCTGGGAATGGGGCTAGTCGGCAACCGGCGTTTGTGTCAGGCCCGATTTTGTAAATGTCATCGCCTTCGCGGTAGCCGAAAAGGAGGTCGGTGAGTTTTCCGTTTGCCTCGGGAATGCGCCAGGCGTTAAGACCTGCGCCGTATCCGCTTAAAATTTCAAATTCAGCGCCGTCGTCGCGCTGTAAGACGTAGCACTCAACAGTGCCGATAGGGCGGGAGATGATTTTAAATTTGCTCATATCTTTTTAAAGTTGGTAGTTTTAAGTTACAAGAGGAATTTAGTAATTACTATCTTTTGCTATATGGATTCCCAGACGATTGTTGCCCCGATGACGCCCGCTGGCGTGAGTGCTGTAGCCGCCATTCGTGTTAGCGGTTCTCGTGTGCGCGATGTGGTGCGCTTGCTTTTTGGTGAGGCCGCTCTCAAGAACATCAAGCCTCGTGAAGCGAAATTGGCGACTGCAAGGGATTACCGGACGATGGTGGGGGATGAGCGCGCGACCGCTCAAGTCATCGATAGCCTTCTTTATATCTTTTTTGAAGGTCCGAATTCTTACACGGGTGAAGATGTTTTGGAGCTTTACCCGCATGGAAACCCGATTATCGTGCGTGAATTGATTCAAGTCATCAAGAGTGTTGATGGCGTGCGTCTTGCGGAACCCGGTGAATATACGCGCCGTGCTTTTTTGAATGGCCGCATGGACTTGGTGCAGGCGGAATCTGTTGCAGACGTGATTCACAGTGCAAATCGCGATGAACTCAAGAACGCTCATCGCTTGCTGGGTGGTGCGCTTTCTAAAAAAGTTAAGACGCTTACGGAACAGGTCATGGACATTTCGGCGCGTCTCGAACTGGATGTTGATTTTGCCGAAGAAGAGGCCGACCCGGATTATGCAACTTGGGGCACGAAGATTGAAGCGATTCGCGGAAGTGTGCTTTCCATTTTGAAAAGTTTCAAGGAAAAAGCGGCGGTGAGCCGTTTGCCGCTTGCTGTTTTGTATGGCGCTCCGAATGCGGGCAAGTCGAGCCTTGTGAATGCGCTCCTTGGCGAAGACCGAATTCTTGTGAGCGACATCCCGGGGACGACCCGCGATTTTGTTGAAGTGCGCCTGTTTTTGGACGGGGGCGAAATCCGCTTGGTCGATACGGCAGGCATTGCGGACAAGGCTGCCGATGCGCTCGATGCACTTAGCATGGAAAAAAGCCGTGAAATCCTCGCTGAAGCTGACATGAAAATTCTCGTCGTGGATGGTGCGTCTCTGTCATTCTCGACCGCAGGGAGGGAATCCATGCCGTCTGAGGATCTTAAGCCCGACCTTGTCGTCTACTCCAAGAGCGATTTATTAGAAGAGAGAACGGACGTAGCCCAATCCATGGATCCTATCACTACGTTCCAGGATGACAGAAATGTGACGCTCCGCATTTCTTCCAAAACCGGCGCTGGCCTAGACAGCCTCAAGCGTATCATGAACGCGTCTCTCTTCAAGAAAACGGAAAATTCCGAAGACCTCTGGATTACAAGCGAACGCGAAAAGACTTGCCTCGAAGAAGCTCTCGCGGGTATCGACCGCACGCTTTCGCTAATTCATACGAATCCGGCGGTAGAGCTTATTGCGTTTGAAATGCAACTGGTGCGTCGTGCACTCCAAAGTATAACGGGCGAAATTTCGTCCGAAGATGTTTTACAAAAGATTTTTGCGGGGTTCTGCATTGGGAAATAGCTATATCGGCGTTGTTCTCGCCATTTTTGCGTTTGGTACATACATGGTCCCGCTCAAGGCGTGGCCGAAGTTCTCGTCTTGGGCGTACCTTTCTTGCATTGCTGTTGGCATAGTGGTTTCGCAATTTGCTGTTTCGTTGTTGACGAATTCGTTCAGCGTTGCTCCGGTTGGAATCGTTAGCGGGTTCTTGTGGGTGATGGGTGCTGCTCTTTGTTTTTGGGCAGTACAAGCCGAAAAAGACTTGACGGGTGCCGGAGTTCGTTCAATGGGCACGAGCATCCTGGCTTCGTTTTTGAGCGGAGTGCTGATATTCTCCGAATCGACTTTGCTTTATTTCTCGATTCCTGCAATTTTACTTTTGCTCTTGGGACTCAAGTTGCTTGCTCCTCAGCAGGGGAACTTCTTCAAAAATTGGCGTTCTATTGGTGCGGGTGCCGTATTCGGCTTTTTCCTTATTCCGTACAAAATTGTCAATATGCCTTTGCTCGAATTCATGAGTTCCTTTACGATTGGAATTTTTATTGCGGCGGAACTTCTTGTGGGCGCGATTTGCGTCAAACGTCATGCTCTTTTTGAATACAAGCTCGTACCTGCAGTTTCGGCATTCTTTATGGGGACTTTATGGCTTGCTGGGCAGCATGGCTGTTTTTGGGCAATTGATACGAACGGAGCCTTGGGCTATGCTGTTGGCTACCCGCTGACGCAATTGAATTTGCTTGTAAATCTGCTTTGGGGCGTTGTTGTGTTCCACGAGTATTCTACAAGGCCCGAAAGAATCAAATTGGGAATAGCGACTTCGGTCATTCTGAGCGGAGCCGTGCTTCTGACCCTCTCGAAAATGTAAGTTTTTGTTCCGTTTTTTCCCAATTACTCGTGCTTGTTGGCGTTCTGTCAACGGAAATCTTGTAAAAAATATGTTTTTAGCGGAGATTATTTCGCCTAAGAATATATGTTTATGGTATGAGAGTTGGGAAAGTTCTTATTATCAGTTCCTTTGTGGGTGTCGTTTCGGCGTGGGCAATTAATGCTACACCGTTTTTGATTAATTCTACGCAACCGGATGGTTCCGTTATTCAAATCCGGAAAGTTGGCAACGAACGCTTCAATTATACGGTCACTGGCGAAGATAGCGTACTTGTGGTGCGCGATTCCAGTGGCTATTGGAACTATGCCGATGAACATGGCAAAAAGACCGGAATGAGGGTCCATGCCAAGTCCAAACGCGGCGCAAAAGAGAAAAATTTCCTAAAAAAACGTGATTCTCGCCAAATTCTCGAAAAATTCCGCGAAAATCGTTTGAAAAAGCTTCAGGAACAACGCGCATCCGAACCGCAGTTGCTTCAATCCTCGACTCCACAGAAAGCTAATGGCTGGTGGGGCGGTTGGGAAGAAACTTCTAAAAGTACCGATACGCCAACGCGTCCTGTTATAGGCAATGTCCGAAAAGAGGGCGAAGTTCGCGGGCTTGTAGTTCTTGTCGAGTTTAGCGATGTAAAGTTTAAGCGAGATAACGCTTACGAGGAATATAACGACTTCCTCAATAAAGAAGGTTATTCCAATTATTTTATGAAAGGCAGTGCCAGAGATTTCTTTATTTCGAATTCTTCTGGAAAATACCGCCCTACATTTGACGTCGCGGGCCCCATAACCTTAAAGGGTTCACGTGATTCGTATGGCTCTTTGGTAGACCCGAATAACATTGCCGCAGGTGCAGTCAATGCCATCAGTGAAGCGATGGATTCTCTTGTGGCCGCAAATTTCGATTTTACGCCTTACGATACGGATAATGATAAAATTGTAGACTTTGTCTACATGATTTATGCGGGTGTGGGTGCTGCAGATACAGATGTCCAAACTGCTATTTGGCCGCATTCTTATAATGTGTCTAAACGTCTTACTCGCAATATGTCCATGTACCGTTACGCTTGCTCTCCAGAAATTGATGGCCAAGCGTATATGTACCGCAAATCTACCGATGCGTTAAATGGCATTGGAACGTTCTGCCATGAGTTTAGCCATGTCCTTGGGCTGCAGGACCACTATGATGTTGGCGTCAACGATTCGCGTGTGAGAGTCCGCTATACACCGGGACAATGGGACTTGATGGATGCTGGTTCTTACAACTGCCCGCAAAATAAATACATGTCGACGTCTTGTTCGCCTGCGAATTTGTCAGCTTTTGAACGATTCAGTTTGGGCTGGCTCGAACCGAGACGATTGGAAGTTTCTGATACGACGGTTGTTTTAAACGCCGTTCAAGAGAATGATGGCCTTGTACTGACTTCGAAAAAAGATAATGAATATTATTTTGTCGAATTCCGTTTGCAAAACGACTTCGATGCTGCTCTTCCGAATAAAGGCGTGCTGGTTTGGCATATAAACTATAGCAATGTTGCATGGATGTATAACGAAGTCAATGCTTCGGATCCCATGCGTGTGGATTTAATCGAAGCGGATGGCAAGGCTGATGGATATTCTGTGGCTGGCGATGCTTTCCCGACGAGTAAAGGCGTCAATAGTTTTAATGGTTTTGTGACGTGGAGTGGTGATAGCCTTGGTCTTGAAATTTATGACATTCAAATTGTTGATGGCCATGCGGAATTTAAAACTCGCGGAAATCGAGTGGCTCCCGTTTTATCTTCCTCTTCAAGTGTTGTGAAATCCTCGTCTAGTTCTGCGCCGTCTTCTTCAAGCAAGGTGGTCTCTTCGTCGAGTAAAACCGTTTCCTCTTCATCGAGCAAGCCGGCTTCGTCTTCCAGCGTAAGTTCTTCGTCGATGTGGTCGAGCAGTTCTGTAGAATCCTCTTCGTCTTCTGAAGGTCTTTCTAGTTCTTCGGAAATTTTGAGTTCGTCTTCTAAAGTGGCTATACTCGCAGGGCGAAACATTGGTGCTTCTGCAGTTCGATTCGCTGTAAATGATCGGATTTTAAGAATCGATGCAAATATCGATGGACGAAAAGCGGTCAATTTGTTCGATGTCAACGGTACGCTTCTTATGAGAAAAACGTTTACCGGAGCGTTCTATGAGGTTCATATGGATGCTTTGCGCGGAAAATCATTTGTGGTTGCAACGCTTGAATCGAACGGACAAATCGTAAAAACGAAAAAAATCCGAGTGAAATAAATTGGGGGCCGCAAGCCCCTCTTTTTTGTATCGTCATTCCCGTTTCAGTCTTGAAAACGTCATTCTTTTACATTGTCATTCCGGCCTCCGTGCCGGAATCGGCATTTTTTTAGTAAATTATTTAACATGAAAAAAATTTTCGCTCGAATTGCATTATGTTGTGCCTTGGCTCCGGCATTACTTGCCGGGACTTCCGTGGCTGCTGTGAATTTGCCTATTCATAAAGAAGTGCTGGATAACGGACTTACGGTGCTTTTGTACCCCAATAAACAAGCCCCTACGGTGAGTTTTCGTCTGTTTTATGTTACGGGCTCCGTTCATGAAGTTCCGGGCAAGTCTGGGCTTGCTCACATTTTGGAACATGAATTGTTCAAAGGAACAAAAAAGGTTGGCATTTCGGATAGTATTGCTGATGCCAAGTTTATGGCTGCCCAGGATTCCTTGCAGGCTCTCATCCGCCCTGCGAAACTGGCTAATGACACGGCTCTCGTCAAAAAGCTTACTGCTGAGCACGATTCGATATTAAATGAACATCGCAAGATTTTTGTGAAAGATGAACTTTGGGGTGCTTACCAAGCTGCGGGCGGAACGGGGCTTAATGCCTTTACGAGCGATTTGCTGACAGCTTACACGGTCACGCTTCCAAAGAATAAGATTGAACTGTTCATGTGGCTTGAATCGGATCGCATGCAGAATGCTGTGTTGCGTGAATTCTATTCGGAACGTTCCGTTGTCCGCGAAGAACGTCGCATGCGCTATGATGACCGCCCGACAGGCCGCTTTTATGAAACGCTCAATTCCTTGATTTACGAAGCGTTCCCGTACCGCGTGCCGACCATTGGCTGGCCAAGCGATATTGAAAATTTGACTCGCGAACAGGCCGATGAACATTACCGCAAGTATTACAAGCCGCGTAATGCGATTCTCGTGATGGCGGGTGATTTGGATACACTTGAAACGATGGCTCTCGTCAAGAAGTATTTTGGACCAATCCCGACCGGCGATGCATTCCCGGATCTTACGGTTCGCGATCCGGAACAGGCGGGCGAAAAGCGCCTGGTTGTAAAGCGCAAGGATGCTCCGAATTTGTACACGCTAGTCTTTAAGACTCCGGCTGTGGGCGATAGTACGCTTTATGCGCTCGACATTGCCGAAGGTGTTTTGAACGGACGTTCTGGTCGCCTTTACAAACGCCTTGTCGAAGAAGAAAAGCTCGCTGTTGGCGTAAGTGCAAGCAATAGTCCGAACAAGTATGTCTCCGAATTCTCGGTCCGCGTGAACCTTCGCCCCGATGCAAATCGCGAAAAGGTTGAAAAAATCGTTTGGGAAGAACTCGAAAAACTCAAGAAAGAACAAGTGAGCGAACGCGAATTCCAGAAGGTAAAAAACCGCGCTTATGCTGGCCTTATCCGCAGCTTGACTGATATGGAAAATGTGGCGACCATGCTTGGCTGGTACGAAGTTTATGGCGATTACCGTATTTTCCTCAACTGGGCAGATAATTTGGAAAAGGTGAATGTTGCTGACGTCCAAAAAGTTTCCAAGAAAACTTTTGTCCGTGAAAAATCGACAGCCGGATTCTTGGTGAAAGAATAAAGAAAAATGTGAGAAATGTAAAACGAGCGGCGCTGGGTTTGCGCCGCTCGTTTTTTTTAAGCTCTGTTTTACACATTTTCGATTGTATCAATCTTTTTCGAAAGCTCGCTTGCGAGCTGAGAATCTTCGTTGTAAATAGCGCTGATTCGTTGGCAACTGAGCTCAAGCAAGTTGCGTGCTTCGATGGAATCGCTTTGCTTGCGGAGAATTCTCAAGGCTTTGTCGATTCTTTCGATGTCGTTCTGGTCGGGATAGCCCTTCATGAACGTGTAGAAAAGCTGAATTTGCGTGTCGTAATCGCTGTCGGATTCGCAGGCGAGTAAAAACGGAATGACGCGCACGTTGAGGAGCTTTGAAAGGTCTCCCATGAACGTGTTGAGCGTGAGCCCCTTCGGGAAAAGCTCTTCGGTGTCTTTCTGAATGTCTTCGGTGTTGACGAAATCGCCTTCTTCGAACTGCGAAAGCATTTCGTTGAGCATGTCCATTTCGCTTCGTTTAGCTTGTTCGCGATACTTTGCTTGGTAGTAAATCGGGAGCGTCGTGAGACAATAATGGGCTTGGTTTGCACCGATGAATTCGCCGATATAATAGATGTCGGCATTTTCTTTGAGAATGTCTTCTTCGTTATTAAAGTTGCCGATGCGTGCCGGAATGGGAATCACTTCCATGTTCGAAAGTTCATGGAGGCGTTCGCGCATGGCTTCAACATCGACATTTTCGGGGAGCTCAACACCATTTTCTTCCATGGTCTTGAGAAAATTGTTGAACTTTGCATCAACAGCGCGGTTGACTTCTCTTCTGCTTGGCTTGTGCTCGAACTGACGGAAATCCCCTTCCAATGTCAAAAGTCCGTTTTTAATCATTCCGTCAAACGGGGTTTCGCTAGGGTCGGCGTCTGGGGAGGGCAAAATGCGTGCATAGGCAATCATTCTGCCGCACAACTGTTCGTCATTTCCTTTTTTCTGTTCAATTCCAAGCATGCTCTAAAATTAACAAATTCTAGTGGACTTGAACAATTTTTTGTTTGTATTTTCCTTGGGCGAAGGCCTTTATGATGTAGATTCCGGCAGGGAGTGTTGCCAAATTGGGCTTTCCTGTAGAAATTCTAACGAGTTTTCCGCGAGTGTCGTAAATGCGGAATTCGTTATAGCTCGAATTTGTGCGTGAAATTTTGGGGAGCGCAACTGGGCCTTTATCCACGTTTTTTTCGATGAGTTCAATTTGGTCGAGGTTTGGACCATCGTTCCCGTTAACTGTAGCAAACGTGATGTAGCCAGTGCCTTTGGGAAGCGTGATTGTTGAAGTGTCCGTTGCCCAAGTGGTCCACTTGTCGGTTGCTGCAAATGAACGTGTTGTAGCGCCTTTGCATCCGTCGATTCCTGCAGGGCATGTGCCGGGTGCCGTAAATGCGAGATCGCGAGTTTTACCGCTTCCGTTGGAGTATGTCATAATGATGGTGTATTCGCCAGAAAATTCTACATCGATGGGAATTTGTACGGTCGAATGCCCTGTGCCAAAGTTGATGTAGCCTGATCCTTCGTAACCTGTATTGGTGCTTTCGATGATGGCGTTATCGACAATGCCTGTTTCGGCTTGGAATGTTGTTGTTCCTTTAGCAGTAAAGGTTGCTCCGATATCGATGTCCTTGGACATTGTTGTTTTCCACGTGTTCGTGGAGCCTGCGGCTGCAGAATCTTTGCCTGTCCAACCTGCAAATTTCCAACCGGTGGCGGGTTCTGCGGTAATGGTGACCGATGTGCCTTCCGCAATTTTTTCGCGATCAGGAGATATTGTAACAGTTCCGCCGATGGATTGCGTGAGTGTTGCGTTATAGTAAGTAACATTCGCTTCGAGAACGGTGATTTCGTTCGAAGATGCGCCAAGTCCACCCATGGAATTTGCTGCGCGAACGGTAACTTTGGAGCCAGCAGCGATTTTACCCACATCAATCGAATTTGCGGTAGTGTTGCTGTGGTATTTGCCGTTTACAAAAACGGCCCAACAAATGGCGTTGTCGTCATCGTTCCAAGTGATGTTTGCGCCTTCCTGCGCAATCTTGGGAGCGGAAACTTGGACTGTGAGTTTGTTCGGTGCCCAGTTGTCGGAACCGCCCATTACGTTTTCGAGTGTGTATTTGGCAGCGTCGCTTGCGTTCCAAACGGTCTTGAGTGTTGCTGTAGAACCGTCCTTGCTGCCGTCAAAATATGTGCGGCGCTGGCTCGTGTTAACGGCGTTTCCGTTTCCGTCTTTGCTGTTGTATTCACCGTAAACAACGGGTGCGGAATTCATGTTGGTGTACCAGCCTTGCGCATGCGGCTGTGCAATCATTTTGGTGTTGAGGAAAACGACTTTGGCATGTCCCCAGGATCGTCCAAGATAGAATGTACCGTTAAAACTGTTGTTCGAAACGGTGAGCGTGGTATTGTTGAATACATACCCCCAATCGCCAGGATTCTGTGAGGCTGTGATGTAGCCGCCGTTTCGAGTCATCACGAGCTTTGTGCCTTCGAAGAATACGTCTCCGCCACCACAGATAAAGTCAACGGTTCCGTCGATTTCGCCACCTTCCCAATAGGCGCGTCCGCTTTTGGTGTAATAGGTGTCTTGACCGCTTAAAAGGCGTACGTTCTTGTAAATGAATTTGTCACCGCTGTTCTGTTGCAATGCAACTTGGCGTGCGGCGCTCGATGTACTGTAGGTGCTCTTGTTCTTGAGCGTAATGTCCTGCATGTACATGTTCTTGTTGTTCGGAAAATACAGTGTTGCTGTAGTGCTGATGCCTTCGGTATCGGTTGTGTTTGAAATGGTTGTATTTTCAAGCGATTGTCCGATGATGGAAACGTTTGAGGGACTAAATGTTGTTTTGCCGTGCTCGTCACCGGTCAGTTTTGTGATATCGTATTCGCCATTGGGCAAAAAGATGATAAAGCGCTTGGATTCGCTAGCGCCTGAAGCGGCTGCTTTTGCAATGGCTTCCTTGAAATTGCCATCGACACCTACGACAAAGTCAAAACCGTGTTTGGTTACGGCGAAAGCACCCGTCGCAAATGCGAGGGATGCGCACAAAAATACCGATACTTTGTTACTCAACATCATCTAGCCACTCCGTTGATTCTAAACACTTTCCCTTTCGTTCGCATAAAGTAAACTCCAGCGCTATTTCCTGTACGTCCGAAGTCTACGAAATAGCGGTTCGCGGACTTCGATGGCGCAACTCGGCGAGCTCCAATTGACGTCGGGCCAATCTCTGCTTTGCCAGCTTTCAAGTCTTCGTCTAACCAGCCGATGTAATCGATGTTGGCCATGCCGTCCTTCGAAAGACTTGTGAACTTGAGTTCGCTATAGCCTGCGGGCAATTCAATTTCAATCTTTTGCGTTTTCCAAGTTGTCCATGCGCTGGTCGATTCCATGCTGCCGTCGGCAAGAAGCATTTTGTCGCCGATCGAAATGCTGTAGCCACGAGCGGAACCTCCGCCGTTTGCAAAACTGATGAACAGGGTGTACTTGCCGGCTACAGCTGCGGTCACGCCGTAGGTCACGAAACTTCCGGTGGTGTTGTCTACGTTGGCGTATCCATCGCCTACAAAGCCGGTGTTTGCCGCTTCCTTAACGCCTTGAATTTCTATAAAGTTCACGCCGTCAATGTATGTTGTGCAGGTGTCGTTTCCGCACATGGCGGGTGGCGGCGGGGGAGGAACGTAATTGTCGTCCATCTTTGCAAGTGCTTCGAGATAGGCGGCTTCTGTACTGATGAGGGCTGTGCCGTAATCGCCTGCCCACTGGTAACCCGTGCGGCGTTCTTCGCTTATTTTCGTGAAGTCTTGCGTCTTGGTGCTTGCGCCGCCACGGTCGCAGAAGAAGTAGTTGTCGTTATTGACTTCGTAAAAGCGGTACCAAAGCACGTTGCCTTCGCGTTGCTCAAAAACGCCTTGTTTTTTGTTGAAGTAAAGCCCGACGACGCGTGTTTTCTTGTACCAGGCAATCGCGCTCTTGATTGCTTTTTGGATGGCTTCGGTTTGATTCGGCCAGTTCATCAAGAACCATACAACGCCGGCGGATTCGCTGCCCGATTTGGATTCGAGTTCGTAGGCGCGAGCAGGGCGCGGCGCGTAATTGACGGTATCGTGTTGCGCGCACCAGACGGTGGGTGTCCCGTTGTTGACAATTTGCGCTTTGAGTAAATAGTCGATTGCTTTTTCGAGGGCGCCGTTCATTTTGCTGCGGGTGGCGTCATCGATGATGTCCGAGTCGAATGGCGAAGTCTTGTTTGCGATGTCCATCATCGTCACCATGGCACGAATCATGGCGTTATCGTTGAGCGTGATATGGTCGGAATAATCGTTGCGCTTGGGCCACACTTGCGGAAGTCCACCGGAGGCGCGTTGCATCGTCAAAAGAAAATTTACGGCTTTGTTGAAGCTGGTTTTGAATGTCGCTTTGTAAGAGGCGTTGGTCGTTTCTTTGTAACGCACGGCGAGGAGTCGCATTTCTTGAACGGTTGCATCGTTATCGATTGTGCCGACATCGCCGCCCGTTGCTGAACGCCAACCGGATTTTTGCCCGCCTGTGTAGGCGTTTTTGTAGCTTTCGGCCATGGCTTTGTAAAATCCGCCGTTGTCGATTTGCCACGTAGTCATGTTTTTGGTGTACAAGTCGATATCCATGCCGCTTGCGGCGTTTGTCAATTCGGAGTAGCTGCGATAACTATTAATTTTCGAAACCGCCGTTGCCGGGGGAGCGTAACTTGCCGCAAAAGAATAACACGCAACGGTCAAGGTTGCGCCGAAAAGTTTAAAAATGCCGCGTTCAAAACCAAAAATCTTCATATATTCCCTTTTTGAAGATTGAATCCTATACCTGTATTTAAGTATAAATCAATACTCCATAATGTATCGGGCGAAGCGATTCACAAAATTCTAAAGTGTTGTCTGTGGACAACTCTTGTTTTATCGCTTCTGTACTCTAATCTATATTCTGGTACGCAAATTTTTGTTAAGAATTGCTTTTTAAACATTGAATTTTTGACAACGAGTGTGGGCTGCGGCGAAGAATAACCGTGGCCGACGCTTTCCCGTAACGTTTATAACACGTGTTGTGTTATATAGAAATATAAATTTTAATAAAAACTAAAAATCTTTAAAATTTTATAAAAAATCTTGATTTTGTGTAGTGAAAATTATTGCAGAATAATTGGAATAATTTTACTTTATAGGCATGAAGCCGATTACAGAATATCAAAACTATCGTGAGTTCATGCTCGATTACTATGAAGAACGCAAGCGGACTTCCGTGTTTTCGTGGCGTGAATTTTCGCGTTTGGCGGGTTTTACCTCGTCCAATTACATCCAGCTCGTTTGCAACGGGAAAAGCCGTTTGAGCAAAGATGGTGTTGAGCGGGTTGCTAGTGCAATGGAGCTTGAAGGCATTGACCGCGATTATTTCCGTGCGATGGTGCGTTTTGGAGATGCCAAAAGCGATGAAAAGAAAATGCAGGCGTTTGATGAAATGCAAAAAATCGCAAAAGAGAATCATTTGCGTGTTGTCGATGCCGAAGCGTTCAAGTATTTCGAGTCGTGGGTGAACCCTGTGATGCGCGAACTAGCCCCAATTATGCCTGGCGCAAAGCCACTAGAACTTGCACGCCAATGTTACCCTGTGGTGAGTGCCGCCGAAGTGCGTCATTCGCTCGACTTTATGTGCCATGCGGATTTTTTGAAGAAGGTTGGCGAAGATGCTTACGAGCAGACTGAAAAAGTTGTGACAGGTTCGTCTGAGGCGATTCCCTTGGCTTTGCGTTCCATGAATCGCCAGATGTCGAAATTTGCGACCGAAGCCATCGATGAAATTCCGCCGGAAAAACGCCATATCGCAGGCGTGACGCTTGGCATGTCGGAATCGACGTATAAGTGGCTTGTCGAAAAGCTCGAATCGCTTAGGCAACAGGTTGTCGCTATGGCGGCAAAAGAAACGGAATACGATAAAGTTTATCGTTTAAATTTACAATTGTTCCCTTTGACTAAAGGGAAGGAGGAATGAGATGAAAACTGCAAATAAAATAATTCTGAGTGGATTTGTCGCCTTGTTGGGGGCTTGTTCGAATGAACCTGTTGTTCCCGATATTACGGGGGCGACCACGGAACCGAACTCTTCGCCAACGGCGCAATTAACCGAAGAGCAGAAGGCTGTTTTGGCAAGGTCGTTTCATAAGCTTATTGATTGGTCCGCCATAGATTCGTCGAAGGGTGTTCCCGATTCTAGTGCGGTTGGATTTGATAACATGGATTATCAGCCGATTAGCTATTTAACAGGAATGGATAAACAAATTTTTAGCTATCCAAGTAAAGACGACCGTAGAGTTTGTGATGTGGTGACTTTTACGGAAAATGAAGCTGGTGCCGAAATAGAGGGCGTAATGCGGGCCATGTCGTATGATCAAGAAAAATACCGAAAATGTGTTGTAAGAGTGCCTGATGAAATACCTGCTGTGCAAAAGGTTCCCTGCCAGAGCGGTATGTATAGGAAGGATCGTAATATTCAAACTTTAGTTGCAACTAAAGTTGTTGTGGTTGATGAAACTCCTGTTGTATTGAAAGCTGTGTTGGGTGGCTCCTATGAGGCTGGTGTTATTCCGACCTATTATTGGGGTTATGGTGTTACATGTTCAGAAATGTATAATCAGTTTAAACAATCTTGTGCGAAATCGAATGGATTGTTTAAGGATTTTGCCGATGGTTGCCGAGATTCATATTTGAACATAGCTTGTGCATCGTTTGTTCCTGAAGGCGTAAGTAAAGATGATGTGCTGGATTACTATGTCGATGAATATAGGAATGCGTGTTACGAAGATTCGGTAAGGTATGCGCCTTTCGATGATGAAAATTATGTTCCCTACGATCGTAATTCGGATAGCTTATTCTTGGCGGATACTTCAGAAAAATACGGTATAATCAATGAATGGCTGTATAATTTAAAACAAAGTTTAAGAGCGTATAGATGGCAGTTTACGATATCCAACGTTGATTACGACGAATTTGACAATTTGGTTTTTGACGAAATTGATGAAATGGAGTATCCCGAATGGAGATTTTTGGATAGTTGGTTATCGTACAATACATTGCCGAATTCTGATATTGCCGAAGCTTATCGTAAAGAAGGTGTTTATGTTTTACCGGATTCGCTGGTTGAAAAATTCTTTCCTTTGGTGACGAGTATTCCTTATGGTTTGAATTTTGCTCGTAAATATTTTGGTATGGATGAAACTTTTATTTATTACATGATTGTTGTAAAAGACACTGGATCCAAGGGACATATATTGACAGATTCCGATGCGAATGGTTTTTATGTAACCGATGTCGTAAAAAGCGGAAATTGCCCAGAAGATACGACAATACACTATTCGGCATTTTTGGTAGTGAACTCGCCTGAATGGGATGCCGTTGGAAAACCGATTATAAAAACAACCGTCGCAAGTGAAAATTGGAACTGTGACAAACCAGAAACTCTTGAGAAAATAGAGCCTTATGGTGAATGGGCGTTTTTTGGAGAGATGGGTTATTACGATTACGTAGATAGTGATTTGGGTAAAGACTAGTTCGCTCCTGAATCCTTAACATATTGCTTCCGCAGAGTGCGGGGGCTTTTTTGTATTTTTCTATCTTAAGGGCGTATGAATACTAAAATCTATTACACCCTTACCGACGAGTCTCCGTTCTTGGCGACTCAGTCTTTGCTTCCGATCGTATCTGCTTTTGCAAAGACCGCAGATATCGATGTTGAAACTAAGAATATCTCCTTGCCGGGCCGCATTCTCGCTGCTTTCGCGGACACTCTCCCGGCAGGTACAACGTTTGCCGGCAAGCCGGTGACGGATGACCTCGCTTTCTTGGGCAAGCTCACGCTTGAACCGGATGCAAACATCATCAAGCTTCCGAACATTTCTGCCTCAGTGCCGCAGCTCAAGGCCGCGATTGCCGAACTCCAGAAGAACGGCTACGCTTTGCCGGATTATCCGGATGCTCCTGCAACGGACGAAGAAAAAGCAATCCGCGCCCGCTACGACAAGGTGAAGGGCTCTGCAGTGAACCCGGTGCTCCGTCAGGGTAACTCTGACCGTCGTGCTCCTAACGCCGTGAAGAACTATGCCCGCAACAATCCGCATAGCAACGGCAACTGGAACGAATCCGTAAAGACCTATGTCGCAAGCATGAATGCGAACGACTTCTACGGAAACGAAAAGTCCATCACGATGGCCGAAGCCGATACGTTCAAGATTGAATTTGTCGATGAAGCAGGTGCCGTAACGGAACTCCGTGCTGCAAAGCCGCTCTTGAAGGGCGAAATCATTGACGCAACAGTTATGCGTATGGCTGCTCTCGAAAAGTTCATCGCCGACGCCATGGCCGAAGCCAAGGCCAAGGGCCTCCTCTTCTCCGTGCACCTCAAGGCCACGATGATGAAGGTCTCTGACCCGGTGCTGTTCGGTGCATTTGTACGCGTGTTCTTCAAGGATGTGTTCACGAAGTACGCCGACCTCTTCAAGGAACTCGGAATCGATGCGAACAACGGTCTCGGTGACCTCTACAAGCGTCTCGAAGGCAACGCCAAGGAAGCCGAAGTCAAGGCTGCTATCGAAGCCGCTCTTGCTAATGGCCCGGACCTTGCTATGGTCGATTCTACCAAGGGCATTACGAATTTGCACGTGCCGAGCGATGTGATCATCGACGCTTCGATGCCTGCAATGATCCGCAATTCCGGCTGCATGTGGAACAAGGAAGGCAAGCTGCAAGAAGTTGTCGCCTGCATTCCAGACCGCTGCTACGCTGGCATCTACGACGAAACGATTGAATTCTGCAAGCAGAACGGTGCTTTCGATCCGAAGACGATGGGTACCGTGCCTAACGTGGGACTCATGGCTCAGGGCGCCGAAGAATACGGCAGCCACGACAAGACGTTTGTCGCAAAGGGCAAGGGCGTTATCCGCGCTGTGAACGGCAAGGGCGAAGTGCTTTTGCAGCAAGAAGTCGAAGCTGGCGACATCTTCCGTATGTGCCAGGCCAAGGACGCTCCGGTGCGCGACTGGGTCAAGCTCGCTGTCACGCGTGCCCGCCTCAGCAACACTCCGGCTATCTTCTGGCTCGATCCGGAACGCGCTCATGACCGCGAAATCCAGAAGAAGGTTGAAGCTTACTTGCCGGAACATGACCTCAAGGGTCTCGACATCAAGATTATGAGCCCGCGCAAGGCTATCGTTGAAACGATGAAGCGTGCCAAGGCTGGCCTCGACACTATCGGCGTTACCGGTAACGTGATGCGTGACTACCTCACGGACTTGTTCCCGATTCTCGAAGTTGGTACTTCTGCAAAGATGCTCTCCATTGTGCCGCTCATGGCTGGTGGTGGCCTCTACGAAACGGGTGCAGGTGGATCCGCTCCGAAGCAGGTGCAACAGTTCCTCGCCGAAAACTACCTCCGCTGGGATTCTCTCGGCGAATACTTCGCGCTCGTGCCTGCTTTCGAACAGGTCGCATTGAAGGAAGGTAACAAGAAGGCTAAGGTTTTGGCTGATACTCTCGATGCTGCGAACGGCAAGATTCTCGAATTCAACCGTACGCCGGCCCGTAAGATTGGCGAACTCGACAACCGCGGTTCCCATTTCTACTTGGCTCTGTACTGGGCACAGGCTCTTGCTGCTCAGAAGGACGATGCTGAACTTGCTGCCAAGTTCGCTCCGGTCGCTGCCGCTCTCGAAGGAGCCGAAACGGAAATCGTCGCGGCCTTCGCTGCTCAGCAAGGGCAACCTGCCGATATCGGTGGCTACTACATCCCGAACGCAGACCTTCTCAAGAAGTGGATGCGCCCGGTTGAAGCCTTCAACAAGGTCATCGACAACATTTAACAGTCATCCCGGATTTATTCCGGGATCGCCAATTCATAAACAAAAGCCCGCGCAGTTCATGGCGCGGGCTTTGCTGCTTTTAATATTGTCCTCGACTTCCGTTGATAATCCACTGGCAAAGTGCCGTGATTCCATCGTAATCAGGAAGCGTTTGCAAGAAGTTTTTGGACCTCGAACGATCAATAAAATTGCGCCATACCATCTCGTTTTTGCCGTTCAGCCCAAGATGTTCTTCGATTGCACCTCGCGTCCAAACCCAAATGCCTTGGTCGCAAAGTTTTTCGTGAATGTTTCTAATGGGGCGCTCGGCTTCGGGCATGGAAGCCATCATCGCATATGCCGTTGATGCGCTGATATTGCTGTGCTTGTTGACCGGGAGCCCGTTCACAAGTCGTAAATGGTTGTGGCAGGCGAGTTCACGGAACAAGTTGCGGCACTCGGTAATGTCAGGATCGTTTGCACTCAAGAATCCATCGCGAGTTGCCGTTGTAAACGCGTAATCTAAATCAACAATGGCGCGCACAGGAATGTCCATCGCGCTTAAAACTTGCATGCTTTTGCGTGTGTTGCTCACGCCGCCTTGACGCACGAGTGCACATTTAATGAGTGCGAACGATTGCCCTGTAATGCGTTCGAAAAGGGCGGGGAGCACGCGCCATTCCGTTTTTCCTTCGGTAAGTAGCACGTAGTCTGCAAACAAAAGCTCGTTGCTGTTAGACAAACTAAACAACATTTGCAATTGGCTCGGAGCGTCCTTGACAACTTGACGAACGGCATCTTCCATTCGCTTGCGCATGAATGTGCCGCGTTCTCGATTTTTGCGAATGAGTAAAGATGTACTAACATCTTCGCTCGTGACCATCTGCGCGGAATGCGTTGCAAATACGACTTGATAACCTTCATTCGAAAGGTTCTTGAGCGCAACGCGTACAAGTTCAACAGCTTGTGGGTGCAAGAACAGTTCTGGTGAATCAATCAGCAAGAGCGTGCGGCTTAGGTAATGATTGTTGTGGTGCTTCTTAATCTCGGCAAGGTAACGAATCAGCGCCATTTGAATGGCTCGTTGTGAACCGGCGCCCATGCGGGAAATATCTCGCTCGAAACCATCGTCTTCGTCGACCACTTTAATCGTTGCGCTTTTGAGGAAAGTCTCCAATGTCGGTACGGGAATGTCGAGTTCTACTTTTACGCTTGGGAATAGCGGTCGGAGAGCCGTGTTGACTTCTCTATCGAAAGCTTGGATTTCGTCGGCGCGCTTGTCGCTTCCTGGAGCGAGTAATTCCGTAAACTGCTCGATGACTTGACTCAGTTCACCACCGAACTTGCGTTCGAGTGGCTTGAAAATCTCGTGCATGAGCTTTGTGTAGGCGTTGTTACCCTCAAAATCCCAAATAGCGATGGACTCCGGGAACATGCGGTTAAAGGCTGCAATAAACTTGTCGTTAACACGAATCCAGTCTTTGCTTTTACGCTTGCCGTTAGAAGGGCTGAACGCCCAAAATTCAATATTGCCGGGAAGTTCGCCCGGAATGCGCTGGACTTTCTTGACACGCAGCGTTGTGCCTGCAAGAAATGGCATGAGTTCGGCTGCTTTTTCGTCACCGAGACGGTTTAAAACCTGTTCTGTAATACCTTCGAAAATACCTTCGGCTTCAACGGGGTGGTTCGGGTCATCAAAATACGAGATGTCCAATGAAAAATGCGCAAGCAACCAGCGGATTCCCATCAAAATATTCGTTTTTCCGGCGTTGTTGTAGCCGATTAAAGCGGTAAAATCACTAAGCGGAAAAGTCTCGCGCTGGATGGAGCGGAGATTTGAAATCGTAATTCTAGAGAGTCTAAGTGCTTGCGGTTGCATAGCTTGAAACTATAAAATCTTTTTGAAAAAAGTCAAATTAGGCGCACGGGAGAGTTAAAAAGTGCCAATATTGATCGTATAAATTGGAATGATAATGATGAAAAAGCGGCAAAAACGAAAAAAAAAACACCTTAGCTGTTGGGGCTAAAGTGTTTCTTTTGGGGTTAGGAGGAGAACAAAGAGTTCTTGAACATAAAGGTATTTAAAGTTTGATCGTTAATGCCGTTTTTTGCCATTTTCGTGTTGAAAAGTGTTGTGAACTTCTCAATGGAGCGTTGTAATTTTCTACAATTAATATTAGGTATGTAAAAAAGAGGTTTTGTTCAGTGTCCAACTTTGAAAATGAATCGGGTATTATTTCTAAATTTCCCGGCATGAAGAAATACGCTGCTCCAGTTATTCTTTTTGTTTTGGCGTGTGCCTTAATTGTGTACCTTAAAGTTGATTTTTCGGGGTCCTCGTCGTCTTTCGATGTAAATCGATACATGCAGACTCGAGCCAAGATTGATTCTCTGGAGGTTGCCTTGTGGAATGCTCAAGGCAATGTCGATACTCAAGTTAAGATTCGTGATGAACTTTCTAACGCCTGGGAAGACCTTTCGGCTATGCGTTCGAATACGGCTCGCGATACAGAGCCTTCAGAAGAAAATGTAGGCGGCTTTTCTGGTGACGTTTGGCTTTCGATTATTGGTGGAACACTTGCTGTAATTCTTTGCTCTGTAATTCTTGTGCTTGTGCTTATCCATCGCAAAAAGGTCGTTGAAACTCGCATGATGGAAGCTCTTGCAAAAGCTCGTGAAACGGGGGAGATGCCTACGGTTGATGATACTGAAACGATTGTGACTCCGCGTGTTCATGCTCCAAAAAAATCCATTATCGATGAAGCTCAGGAATTTGCAGCAAAACGTCGTGAAACGATGGAACTCCAGGCAAAAAATGGCGCTGATGAAAATGCAACGAAGGCTAGTGCTCCGGCTGCAGGTGCTTCGAAAGCGGCGTTCGAAGATGAACGAGGTGTTCCTGAAAATCGAATTTTGACATCTCCGTTTAGCGGTAAGACTGTTCTTCGCCCGACGGCGAGGGAACGAATCACGTCGGCGATGCAGTCGCTTTCTGATGTGTTGCATCATGACCGCACTAAGGTTTCTCAATCTAAGGAACAAGTCTCACCGAGACCCGAAGTTGTTGCTACCGCTGTAGCGCATCCGCTTGAAATGAACCGCTTTGACCGTGAATCTTCGGTGAACAGCAAAATTTTGCAAATGTCTCGCAGAGGGTTCCCGGCTTCGGCTATTGCGTCGAAGTTGAAGATTCCTCAGGCGAAGGTCGAGGCTGTGATTAAGGAAGCAGTAGAAGCGGGTAACTGATGCGTTACCGCTTTCGTTGCGAATATCTAGGCAGCGCTTTTTACGGCTGGCAAGAACAGAATTGCGGAGGCAAACTCCGATTTGTAACCGTGCAATCAACTCTCGAAGATGCGTTGTCGATTGCTTTGCGTACGCCTATCCGCGTTACGGGGTCGGGTCGAACCGATACTGGCGTACACGCTCGCGGACAATGTGTTCATTTTGACTATGACGGTGAGCTGGATCCGGTGAAGGTTGTGCGTTCCGTGAATGGCCTTACAAAACGCCTTATCCGTATTCGCGATTTGCAACCTTGCGCGCCTGATTTTAATGCGCGTTATGATGCGATTCTTCGCTATTACCAGTACACGATTTTTACTCGTCCTGTGGCGCTGATGCGTGACTTTGGTTGGGAATGCGGTTCGCTGAATTTAGATGTGGATGCGATGGGCCGCGAAGCTCAGTCGTTTCTTGGTGAACATGACTTCATCGATTTTTGCATTCCGCGAAACGACGGAAAGTCAACGCTTTGCACGTTGAGCGAATTCCGTTTGGAACGTTTGAATGACTGGAGTTGTATGTTCCACATTAAAGGGAACCGTTTTTTGCATCGCCAAGTTCGCGCGATGGTCGGGACTCTTTTTGATGTAGGGCGCGGCCGATATCCAGAAGGAACGGTCAATCAGATTTTTGCCAAACAGTTTAAGGGTGAACGCACGTGGGCGCCCCCGCAGGGGCTTGTCCTCGAGAATGTGGAATATAGGGATTATTGATTAAGCCCTACGTATTGCTTCAATCATTTCTTTCACGGCTCGTTCCATGCCAACTAGTGCGGCGCGGCTTACGATGCTGTGTCCAATAATGATTTCATCAATGCCGTCAATCTGAGCAACTGCTTCTACGTTTCTGTAGTTGAGCCCGCGTCCGGCGAGGACATTCAGACCGTACTTGTGTGCGAGAACAGTCATGTCTTGCAATGCCGAAATTTCACGATCGACTTCTTCGCGGCTGCCGAGTTCAAATGCTGTTGCGTATTTGCCTGTATTGAATTCTACGAAGTTTGCACCAACCTTCTTGGCAGCCTTGACTTGTTCGGTTTCGGCATCAATGAACACGCTTACGAGAATGTCGTTGTTGCGGAGAGTCATGATGAACTTTGCGAGTTCATCAATCTTGGCGGAAACGTTCAATCCATCTTCGGTTGATAGTTCTGTATGAACTTCCGGGACTAGAGTTACTATGTCTGGCTGGCGGTTGATGGCAAACTGAACCATCGCTTGTGTCGGTGCCATTTCGAGATTCAACTTCGTTGTAACTGTTCCACGGAGAAGCCTGATGTCTCGGTCCTGGATGTGGCGTTTGTCTTCACGGAGATGGGCGGTAATGCCATTGCAGCCGGCGAGTTCTGCAATCATGGCTGCGGCGACCGGATCGGGTTCTTTGCCTTTACGTGCTTCACGGATTGTTGCAATGTGGTCCACATTTACACCGAGTTTTGTAGACATAGCCTCTCCTATTTAGAATTGAATAAAGTGGATAAGTTGACGATGGACGTGCCTTGCTTTGCTGCTTTGGTGGCAATGTCCTCAATTTTAGACAAATTTTGTTCTGTTAGCGGGATGATCATTATAGATGTTCCGCTTTTGGGCGCTTCGCGCAGTTTTATGCGGATGTAGTCTTCGATGGAACTATTATCCGGATTGTACGGGAACGCAATTTTACAGATGACTTCAAAGTCCTTGCATGTTTGCGGAACGATGGTTCGCTCTTCCATGGATAAATCCATAAACCACATTTTTTTGTTTTCTGCGGGTTTTAGAATGGCTTGCAAAAGCTGCTTATGCTTGACGGCCTGTTCCCCAAAACGGGTAGCGATACCTGCGGCATCGGGGAGAACTTTTTTTGCGTCGTTGATGTTTTCTTCAATTTGTTCTTCGGTGTGGTGGATGCGGAGCGGACGGTATTTGCGATGTTCCTGGTTCAGTTTCGTGGATTCCATAGCGAGCCAGAGCACCGTTTCCTTATCTTTTATTTTGTTTAAATCCTTGTAAAATTCATCGTTTAAACCGAACGGTGGGACCAGTAAATCAAAGGGGTAGCCTAGGTTATTTAGCTTTCCGATAATTTCTGGTGATAGCTTTGTATTGGGCTTTGTTACTGCAATCTGAAATGCAATCGACATGAGCGAAGCGTTTTTCATGAAAATATTGTCTGAAACCTGGAGTGTCAGATGGAGCGAATCGCCCTTGGCTGTGAGTACATCGACTTTTGCAGATTGGTAAGAGTTCGGATTGTCGTTCAATTCTTCCATCAAGAGAACGGTGCCGCCATGCTTCTGGATAAATTTTTGCGCTTGCAGAAGGTAGACTACGATGGTCTTTCCGCGAGCGAGGGTCCAGACGTTTCGCTTGGTGCGCTTGGAATAGCTCGATGAAATAATTTTGAGCTCATCCTGTAATTTTTTTTCAAAAGGTATCGTGTCGTTTTCGACAGGAGCGGTTTCGGGTTCGCGCATTCCCGTGGTTTCCTCGATTTTTTCGAGAATGTGGTGCGCCTTATCTTGGTTGTTCAAAAAAAATGCCAAACCGGCAAAAATCCCCGACGCTAAAAAAAGTGCGACAATGTGTTTAAGCTTAATCATTACATCTATAAATATAACTACATTGAGCGCATGCCTATTCTCTTTGCACTTGTTGGAGCTACTGGTGTTGGCAAGTCTCGCCTTTCACTGGAACTGGCGGAGCATTTTAACGCCGAAATCATCGGTGTGGATTCCCGTCAGATATACAAGGGCTTTGCAATTGGAACCGCGCAGCCGTCTCTTGAAGATATGGCTCGTGTGAAACATCATCAGATTGATTTTCTGGATCCGTGCAAGGTTTATTCCGCTGGCGACTTTTGTGCAAATGTGAAAAATCTTTTGTCTGTAAGTCCGGACCGGAATTACATCTTGGTGGGCGGTACGGGCCTCTATCTTCAGTCTTTGATGCTTGGGCTTCCGCAAATTCCAAAAATTGATGAATCCATTCGAAAATCATTTGAAGAGGATGCTGTAAAATTTGGAAGTTATAGTTTGTACGAAAAAGCGAAAGAAGTTGATCCCGAAGCTATGGAAAAGGTCGAAGAAAATAATGTGCAACGCATTATTCGCATCCTGGAAGTTTATCAATTAACAGGCCGCAAGCTTTCGGAATGGCAAAAGGAACGCAAGGGTGGGGTAGGTGTTTTACCTGTGTATTGGCTGAATCGCAGCCGTGAAAATCTTTACGCCAGAATCGATGCGCGTGTGGACCAAATGATGGCAGATGGCTGGCTTGATGAAATCCATGAACTTGCAAAAACGGTGCCGCTCGAAGCGCCCGCATGGCAGAGCCTTGGCTATAGAGAACTTTTGTGTGCAAAAGACGGCTCTCAAGTCAATACGGTTCTCGAAGATGTGAAGCGAAAAACTCGAAATTACGCCAAAAGGCAGTTGACCTGGTTCCGTTGGCAGGTGAAATCCATTGAAATAGACCTGGATACGTGCGCAAATCCTGTGGAATTTGTCTTAAAACGACCGGTTTAGGTGAAAAAAGGCGTTTTTTGAACGCTCCCCGAAAAAATTTTCATAAAAATTAGGGCTCAAAAGGTGAAAAGTACCCTGTCTGATTTTGCTGGGTTGAAAAAATCGGTGAATAGAATGTGAATATCATGATGTAAAACCGGAAGACAACCCGTTTTTATCGAAAAAAGTGAAAAAAAGTGAATTTTTTTGCCAATGACCCCTTGTTTTTATTCCTG